>CAZGCX010000026.1:0-16452 GCA_964524585.1 uncultured Anaerolineaceae bacterium | reverse complement strand
TCGATGCCCAGAGCACCGCCGGCGCCATGTCGGTCTTCCAGGCCGGGGGGTGGACACTGCTGACCGGCATCAACCTGATGCTGTTCAGCCTGATCCACAACCCGTGCAGCACGACGCTCTACACCATTTACAAGGAAACCGGCAGCCTGAAGTGGACCGCGGTGTCGGCGCTGCTGCCACTGGTGATGGGCATCGTGGTGACCTTCAGTGTGGCGCAGGTGTGGCGGCTTTTTGCGGCCTGACTCGAATGCTTGCGGCCCGACTCTGGCTGATGCCCGGCGGCTTTCCGGCCAGACTCACAGGCTCAGATTCAAAAGGCCAGGCAACTGCCTGGCCTTTTAGTTTCGGCGGGGGGCTTGATCAACCCAGGTTGCGATATGGTCCGAGCTGCTGCCGCAAGTAGCGACCGCGGCCGTAATCCACCCACTGCACCGGAACGATCTGTCCATGCTGGATTTCGAGGCCGGTGATCCGTCCGGGGTTCAAACAGCTGCCGGTGTTGTAATAGGGGGCTGCGCCGGCGACCGGGAACCAGGGCCGGTGCGTATGGCCACAGATCACGAACTGGCTGCGGGCGTTGATCCAGCTGATGATGCGGTGCTCGAGCTTGCCCATCTCGACCTGCAGCTGCTCCAGCGGCCGCCACTTGCGCATCCGGTCGCGCAGTCGATAGCCGAAACGGGCCGCTCGGCGGGCGAAGAAGTACATCGGGTCACACAGGATGTCGGCCTGATGACCGTGGACCACGAAGATCCGCTGTCCGCTGGGGGTGTGGCGCAGCACCAATCCCTCTTTGGCTTGAATGCCGTCCTTGGGCTCGGCCTGCGCGGTGCGGTGGGTGAGATCATGGTTGCCAAGGATCAACTGCAACCGTCCTTCGGCATCCAACTCATGTAGCAAATCGAAGATCTTCTGGTGGGCCTGGCGGATCTCTTCGAACGGCCAACCTTTCCACAGCTCGTCGCCGTCGCCGACTTCAATGTAGCTGAAGCCGCGCTTGACGTAGTCGCTGAGCGCCGATAGGAACAGCTCGGCGTTGGGCCGGAATGAATCGCCCGGTCCGCCGTTGCCGCGATGCAAATCGCTGAACAACACGAAGCGGGACGAGTCGTCGAAGGGGATAGTGATCGCTTCTTCCAATACCTGCGATAGGCGGCGATGGACGGTCGGCAGCCAACCAGCTCGCAGGATCGACGATTGTTCGGTGGACTGTCGTGCGCTGGTGCGTGAACGGATCAAGCCGGCATTCCTCCAGAATGGAACGGGCTTGCACTCCTGGTCCGGCTCCGCTGCTCTCCTCGGCGGCTCGCTTGCGCGGGCCGACATCAGCACTCTAGCACCCCGCAGCGGGCCCGGGCATAGCCGCGGGGTCCCACCGGCGAAACTGTAAGGTCTGCGCAAGCCCCTTATAATCGCGGCTCGATGACTGTAAGCAGCGTGCTCGAGCAGCTGCAGCACGACCCCGGATTCATGAACAACGTGACCGCTTGGGAGCGGCTGCCCGCCCGACCCGCCCACCATGCGGCCTTTCCATCCGCGCTTGACCCGCGCCTGATCCAGATGCTGCAGTCGATGGGAACTTCGCCGTTGTTCACCCATCAGGCAGCGGCGGTCGAGGCCGCGTTGGCCGGCGAGCATCCGGTAGTGGTCACTGGGACCGCCTCCGGCAAGACGCTGTGCTACAACCTACCGGTGTTGCAAGCGATGCTCACCGCTCCCGAGGCTCGGGCGCTCTACCTGTTCCCCACCAAGGCGTTGGCACAGGACCAGGCGGCCGCGCTCGGCAGCATGCTGCAGGAATTGGACGCCATCGATGCGGTGCCGGTGCGCACCTACGATGGCGACACCCCGCCGGCCGATCGCCGGGCCGCGCGTGACCAGGCCCGGATCCTGATCACCAACCCCGACATGCTGCACATGGGCATCCTGCCGCATCATCCCAACTGGTCGGTGCTGTTTGAAAACTTGCGCTGGGTGGTACTGGACGAATTGCATGTCTATCGCGGGGTGTTTGGTTCGAACGTCGCCAATCTGCTACGCCGGCTCAAGCGGATCTGCGCCTTCTATGGTGCCGAGCCTCAGTTCGCCCTGACCTCCGCCACCATTGCTAACCCGAAAGAGCTGGCCGAGAAACTGATCGAGGAATCGGTGACGTTGGTGCCGCCCGACCTGGACGGTTCACCGCGGGCCGAGAAGCATGTGATCCTGTACAACCCGCCGGTGATCGACGCCAAACTCGGCATCCGGCGGGCTTACACGCTCGAAACCACCCGCATCGCCGAGCGTTTCCTGAAAGCGAATGTGCAAACGGTGGTCTTTGCCCGCGCCCGCACCACCACCGAGGTGCTGCTGGGATATGTACGGGACGGATTCCAAAACAGCGGCGGCGACCCGGCGACCATCCGCGGCTACCGCGGCGGATACCTGCCACTGGAACGGCGTGAGATCGAGCGCGGGCTGCGGGACGGCAGCGTGCGAGGTGTGGTGGCCACCAACGCACTCGAGCTCGGGGTGGACATCGGCCGGCTGGAGGCGGCTATCATTGCTGGCTATCCCGGCACCATTTCCAGCCTGTGGCAGCAGGCCGGCCGGGCCGGGCGGCGGGCAGAGGCTTCGGCGGCAGTGCTGGTAGCCTCCGGCGCGCCGCTGGATCAGTTCGTCGCTGCCAATCCACGCTACCTGTTCGAGAACCCGCCCGAGCACGGACTGATCAATCCTGACAACCTGGCGATCCTGCTGCGGCACGTCCGCTGTGCGGCCTTCGAGCTGCCGTTCGGGGCCGACGAGCCGTTCGGTGACTACGGGCCGGTGGACGATCTGTTGGACTACTTGATGGAGGAAGGCGCGCTGCACCGCTCGAATGGCAACTACCGCTGGGTGGCGGATGCCTATCCGGCCGAGGCGGTTTCGCTGCGCACCGGCGAGGACGCCACAGTCGTCATTCAAGACGTGAGTGAAGGCAAACCACGGGTTATCGGCGAGATCGATCGTGGTATGGCCCCGCTCCAACTGCATCCGGGTGCGGTCTACACTCACGAGGGCCGTTCCCATATCGTGCAGCGGCTGGACTGGGAGAAGGCCATCGCCGAGGTGGCGCCGCAGGAGGTCGACTACTACACCGACGCCTCCGAGGCGGTGGACCTGGAGATCGACGAGATCTACGACGCGGATGAAAGCGCCCCGGCCCGCCGAGCACACGGTTGGGCGCAGATCACGACCCAGGCGACCTCGTTCCGCAAGGTCAAGCGCTATACCCACGAAACGCTGGGCTACGGTGAGATCGATCTGCCGGAGCGGCAATTTGAGACGACCGCCTACTGGCTGTGGATCGGACCGGATACGGTCGAACGCTTGGAGGCCGAAGGGGTCCTGATCCCCCCCAACGATTATGGTCCCGACTGGGAGAACGCCCGTTGGGCAGCGCTGGATCGCGATGAGCACCACTGTCGGCAGTGTGGCGCGCCGGAACGGGCGGGCCGTACCCACGACGTGCATCACGTGAGACCGTTCCGCGATTTCGGCTACGTGCCCGGCCAGAATCGAAACGACCGGGAGGCCAACCAGCTCGACAACCTGATCACGCTGTGTTCGGCCTGCCACTCGCGGGCCGAAGCCAGCCGCGGCACCCGCAGCGCGCTGGCCGGCCTGGCTTATGCCGTGCGCAACATCGCGCCGCTGTTCTTGATGTGCGACCCGCGGGACGTCGGTGGGTTGACCGAGCTGCGTTCCAAAGAGACTAAAGGCCCGACCATCACGCTGTTCGATCGGGCACCGGAGGGGCTAGGGTTGGCTGAGCGGCTGTATGAGCTGCACAATCGCATGCTGGAGGGCGCGCTGGAACTGGTTCGCCACTGCCGCTGCCAGGACGGCTGCCCGGCCTGTGTCGGGCCGGTCGGACCCGGCGGGCGGGAGGTCAAGGCGCTGACCATGCAGCTGCTGGAGGCGTTGCTTGGCTAGCTTTGAGGACCCGGCACCGATCTGCTACGGCGCATCCCCCATCTGCCGCTGACACCCAACAACCTGACCAGCCAGAGGCGCGGCCGCAATCGCCGCCAGGTCCCCACGGCGCGATTGCGATCGATGGAGTCTGCCGGACGCGGCCCAAACGATGCCGCCAGGTGAGTCCTGACGAGCTCTCCGACCTTTGCCTCTCCGCCGCGGAGCAGGTCGGCGCGCCGATCGCCACCCGCCGCCTGCAGGTGATATGCAGACTGCAGCTCCAGCGGAGTGTCTCCGGGGCTCGGGTGCGCCCCGATACCTCCCATCGAGGCGAAGAAGCGGCGGTAGAGCTCGGCGATTGCCTGTCCAGGCGTCAGTCGGTGCAGGCGCCTGGTGTCCCAGGCGGTCCATGCCAGCCCGGCGGCGAGCAGCGTCAGGCAGATCCCGGCAACCACCCGAGCCGTTGCCTGGCCTAATCCTGCCCAGCGCTGGGCTCTGAGCTGCTGGCCAGGCTGCAGTTCGGCCGGTTCGCTGACCGGCTCAGGCGGGCGCTCCACCTGCCGCTCGATCGCCGGCCTCCCAGCGGTCGGTTCGAACTCGACCCACCCAATCCCCGGGAAGTACAGTTCGGCCCATGAGTGCGCGTCGGCTTCGGTCACCACATAGCGCACGCCGTCATCGGTGCGCTCTGGCTCACCCATGAAATAGCCCACAACCAGCCGCGCTGGCAGCCCGGCTGCGCGGGACAAAACCACCATCGAGCTGGCGTAGTAGTCGCAATAGCCGCGCTGCAGATCGAACAGGAAGTAGTCAACAACATCCCGTCCAACCGGAGGAGCCGAAACATCCAGGGTGTACGGAATCGCGCGCAGGTAGCGCTCCAGTTCGATCGCTCGGTCGTATGGGGTAGCGGCGGTGGCGGTGAGATCGCGCGCCAGCGCCAGCACCCGCTGGGGCAGCTCGGCAGGCAGATCCAGGTAATGGTCGACCACCCAGGTTGGATAATCGATTCCGGCGGCGCCTAGCTCGGACTGAGTCACCTCCGGCAGCAGCGATTCAACCGAGTAATCGTCGGCAGCCAGGGTGGCTGCGAATGGGTCGCGGCCGAGCTCGCGCCAGGCCAGGTCGAAGTCGTGGTCCACCGACACCAATTCGCCGGCAGAGTATGCAAGGCCATCCAGTTGCTCCACGCCTTGCACCCGCTGCAGGAGCAGCTGCCGGTTGCTCGGGATCTCGTCCACCAGCGCCTGGCCGGCGTCAAAAGCCTGTATGGCCAGCGAGCTGGTCTGCCAGCCGCGACCCACGTAGCGATCGTAGGTCAGCGCCCTCCAGTTGAGGCGCGGGATAGCACTCTCGGCGGGCAAGCCGGGGAGAGTGATGGTCATTACGATCTGCTGTGAAAGCTCGGGTCCGGCACCGATCAAGTGGCGGTTGGGAAGGCCGGCAATCAGGAGCGGCTCAAAGCCGGTTCCCGGCCGGGAGGCGCGGGACAATCCCAGCGATTGTGGCAGGCCCCCATCCACCGCCACCGGCCGGCCGCCGATCCGGCGACCGAATTCACGCACTCCCTTGACCGAGAGGTCCGGTGCCAGCGCGGCGGCCACCACCAGCAGCATAGTCACCGGGAAGGCCGACAGCAGCAGCGGGGTGAGCATGCCCTCCGGGTGTGCGACCCGGCGCGATTTCCAGCGCCGCAGCCGGCCTTCATGGCCGGAGAATGCCAACAGCAACAGGGTGGAGGCGAGCGGCAGCAACAGATAACCGTGGCTGCTGCGGGACAGGTAGAGCGTGGTTCCCAACAGGGTGAGCGCCGGAAATACAGCCACCAGCGGACGGGATTGTCGCCAGCTCCACCAAGCGGCCCATACCGCGGCCGCCCAGAGCAACAGCGACCAGGCCAGTGCGCTGGCCACCGGATCGATCGCGGTGCTGCCGGTCACGAAGTTGGCCAGCCAATTCCAGAACCGGGTGACCAGCACCCAGTGCCCGCTCAGCAGCGCGCCGAGCGCCTGGACGATCCGCTCAAGCGCCAGGGAGGTGCCGGCAGCCGGTCCCACGGGGAATTCGCCACGGCTCAACCCCACCGGGATTGCGCCTCGGCTCAACAGATTCGCGATCGGACTCAGCGCGCTACCAGCCAGCCGCAGGTACTCGTCTCCCAGCCGACCGACCTGCAAGCTGATCAGGCCCAGGCCAGCCAATCCCGCTACCCACCCAGACGCAATGCCAGACTGCTTTGCACCGGCCAGTGCCCATCCGAGTGCAATCGCCAGCACCACAATCGCAGCCGAGCTGTTGCTGTCCAGGCCCTGTGCGATACCGGTGAGTGAGGCCGCTACGCTCCACAGCAACAGCAGGAGCAGCAGCCCGGTCGAGCGGTAAGAAGCCAGGACCTGCCTCATCCCACGACCTGCCAGGCAGGCTCTCCCGGCCGGTTTCGCTTCCAGGGATCGTCCGCAGGCTCGGGAAGGTCCAACAGCTGCCGCGACACACTGAAGTGCCGGATGGCGGCCGCCGAAAGGCGTTCAAGCGCGGGAGTCAGCAAGCCGTCCCCGCCGAACGTGGCGGGGTCGAGCAGCAGCACGGTGGGCACCGCACCGGCTTGGATCTGGGAAAACAGCGGTGCGATCCAATCTTGCTGAGTGGACGGTGTGATGACCACCAGGCTCGCCCTGTGCTGATTGCCGCGCGGCATGTTGCTGAGCACTTCCGCTAGCCGGCCTGGGCCGGGGTCAGCCAGGGTCAGCGCCCGCAGGATCGCCCATCGCTGGGTTGGGCCGGACCGTGGAGCAACCCAGGCCCACCCTGACCCGCCGCGTTGGGTCAGCAGTCCCACCGACCGTCCAGCCCGGATCGCCTGATCCGCTAATGATGCCGCCAGGATGATGGCGTGCTCCACCGTCGAGTCTTGGCCCTGCCCGACCTGCACCGACCGATCGAGGTCCACCACAATCCACCAGTGTCCAGCGGAGCTGGTATCGAAGACGCGCACATACAGCGCCTCCCGGCGGGCCGAACTCGGCCAATGGATCCAGCGCAGACTGTCGCCGGGTCGGTAGGGAGCGATGCGGCCGGAGCTCACACTTCGAACCAGGGTGCTGTCCCTGGACGGACCCTCCTCGAGCGCGCCTCCAGCTGCGATCTGGATCCGCGGCAGCGGAACGATCGGCGGCATCACCAGCAAGGAAACCGTGGCCGGGTTGTGGACTTCTACCGCGTACACGCCGAACGGATCGCCGGAGTGGAGCGTTGTGGGTCCAAGTGTGAACAGCCCGCGGCGGCTGCACACCACTTCCGTGTGCCGGCGATGGGAGCTATGGCCGGAGATGCGGGTGACGCGGATACCGCTGAGGCCCGGCATGGTCGAGTGGTCGGCCAGCTCCAACCATACCGCTGGAGCCCAGCCGTTGTTGATCAGGGTGAAGCGCTCCAGCATGGTGTCTCCCACTTGCTGCCAGCCGAAGCGGGTTTCGCGCTGCAGGGCGAGTCCGTGCAACAACGATCGTGACCACAGATAAGTGAGCAGCCACAGCCCCCCAAATGCGAGCAGCAAGGCGCTCCAGCCGCGGTATGGAATGATCAGTTGAAGTGCAGCCAGCAGCACCACGATCGCGGGGACAAGTGGGTTGCGAAGCCGTAGTGACCTGGCCGCCGGCCGCGGCAGGGTTCGGGCGGCAGGGGAGCGGGTGGACCGCGTGCCGTCCAATCCCGCAGGGATTTCACTGGCCTCCAATCCGGCGGGGATTTCGCTGGCGCTCAACGTTCGGCGGAGGGGACCGGAACGGTGTGCAGCAGGTCTTTGAGAATCTGGCTGCGGGTCTGATCTCTCAGCTGCGCCTGCGGCGACAAGATGAACCGGTGGCCGACGACACTCTGGATCAGCGCCTTGACGTCGTCCGGGAGCACGTAGTCGCGGCCTTCGACCGCCGCGCGGGCTTGGCAGGTGCGGAACAGTCCCAGACTGGCTCGAGTACTTGGCCCAACGGCGACGTCCGGATGTTCACGGACCGCACGGACCAGGCTCACCATGTACTTCCTGGCAGCCTCAGCGACGTGAATCTGCCTCACTGCATCCTGCGCAGCGAGCAGCTCATCCACCGTCAGCACCTGCTCTAGCCGCTCCAACGGGTGCTGAAACTGCTGGTCCTCCAGGATGCGAAGCTCCTGGTCGAACTCCACGTACCCGAGTTGAACCCGCATCAAGAACCGGTCGAGCTGCCCCTCCGGCAGCGGGAAGGTCCCCTCGTACTCGATCGGATTCTGGGTGGCGAGCACCAGAAATGGTGAAGGCAGTGGATGGGTGATGCCATCGACCGTGACCTGGCCCTCCCCCATCGCCTCCAGCAACGCCGACTGGGTCTTGGGCGTGGCACGGTTGATCTCGTCGGCCAGGACGATTTGCGTGAGCAGCGGCCCCGGGCGGAACTCGAACTCGCGGGTGGCCTGGTTGAAGATGTAGACCCCGGTCAGGTCACTGGGCAGCATGTCGGGCGTGAACTGGACTCGGCGAAAGCCGCAGCCGATGGAGCGCGCCAGGCTGCGGGCCAGCACGGTCTTGCCCACCCCAGGCACGTCCTCGATCAGCAGGTGGCCTCGGGACAGCAGCCCAATAAGCAGCGACCGGATCGCCTGGCGCTTGCCGACGATCACCTGCTCGATGTTGGTGACGAGACGCTCGGAAAGGGTACTGACGTTGGGGGCGCTGACGACTTCGATCGCAAGCTCCTGCTTTGACCGCTGGTCGATCGAGTTTACCAGTTTCGTCGGGGCAAAAACCCTGGCGGCTAGCCTTTGACCGCCCCCATGGTCAGTCCGGTAACCAGCCGGTCGAGGAACAGGTTGTACACAATGCCGACTGGGATGGCGACCAGCACCGCCGCGGCAACCAGCGACTGCCAGAAGAACACGTCCCCACGGATCAGCTCGGTCGGAACCCCTACGCTGAGCGTACGCTGGTTAGAGGAAGAGATAAACGTGAGGGCGTAGATGAACTCATGCAGGGTGAGGGTGAAGGTGAAGACGATCACTGCAATCACGCCAGAGCGCGATAGGGGCATGATGACCCGCAAGAAGGCAGACAGCCGGCTGTATCCATCCACCATAGCCGCCTCCTCCAGATCGCGCGGGATGGTCTTGAAGAAACCCATCAGGATCCAGGTAGCGAAGGGGATGGTGATGGTCGGGTAAACCACTACCAGCGACCACAGCGTGTTGTTGAGATTGAGCGCCACCACCATTTTGAATAGCGGGATGAAGAGCAAGGTGGGAGGGACCAGGTAGACCAGGAAGATGCCGATTCCGGCACGCTCTCCCCAGCGGCCGGTCAGCCGGGCCAGGCTGTAGCCGGCCGGGACCGAGATCGCCAGCGTGATCAACACCACCAGCGTACCGACGAGCAGCGAGTTACGGACGAAGACCAGGTAATTGGTGTCGAAGAACAGCAGCCGCAGGTTGTCGAGGGTCGGCGGCAGGTTGAACAGGAACGGGTTTCCCAACTGTCGGTAGAGATCGGCATCATTCTTAAAGGTGGTGATCAACATCCACAGGAAGGGGAAGGCAGCGAAGATGCAAAAGGCGGCTACCCCGGTGAATTTCACCGCCCCTCGGATCAGCTTTGCCAAGTCAAGCCGTTTCATGTCACTTCCGCCCGGCGAACGGTTCGCAGCATCCCTATGGCTACCGCAAGCAGTACCGGGAAGAGGAACAGCGAGATGGCTGCTCCTTCGGCCAGCGCGCCGCCATCAATCCCCTTGTACCAGGCCCAGACTGGCAAAACCTGCGTGTAGTACACCGGTCCGCCGCGGGTCAGCACCCACACTACGGTCATATCGGTGACGATGAAGATAATGCCGAACAAAGTGGCAATGGCCATGATCGGCAGGATCAGCGGCAGCTTGATTTTGGTCAAGATTCGCCAGAAGGTAGCTCCGTCGACCTCCGCTTGATCGAGTAGGTCCTTGTCGATCGAGGTCAATCCTGCCAACAGAATCACGGTCGCCAGCGGCAGGATCCGCCAGACATGGACCGTGATCACCGAGCCCATGGCCAGGAATTCTTTGCCGAGGAAGTGCATATGGCTTCCCGGCCCCAGCAGCGTGCCGGGCCCCAGCAGATTCAGCTGCTGCAGCACCCAGTCGAGCGGGCTGAGGGTGCTGTCCAGCAGCCACAACCAGCCAATGGTGCCCAAGCTGATGGGGGTGGCCCAGGGCAGCATGATCAAGAGTCGGACCAGCCACTTGCCGCGAAAGTCGGTCGAGAGGGCGATCGCCAGGATATTCGCCAGCACGATCACGATCACCTGAGCCACCACGGTGATGACCACCGAATTGAGCAATGCCCGCTGGAACTGCGGCGTCCGGATCACGTTCTGGAAGTTCCGCAGCCCAACTAGGTGGATGCCGGGGCTGCCCACCGTCACGTCCGAGAGGCTGAAGGCAATTGCCAGCACGAAGGGAAGCCCCACCAGTGCCACGATGTAGAGCACCGCCGGCCCGAGGAACAGCGGCCCCAGTACCCCTGCACGATCCGTCAGCTGACGGCGGCGGGGCCGGACAATTGCGGTGTCGGGAGAAGCTGCCATCGATTAGAGTGGGACCGGGTTGGTTCGGAGCCCGGATTCTGCGTCGAAGAACCGCAGCTGCTGCTTTAGGACCGCGAAGTCGTAGATCTGCCCGCCCTGGATCGGGATGGCGTGCTCGGAGGAGAGTCTGGCGATGACCGGGGCCTCCTCTGCCACATCGGCCAGAGTGCCGTAGATCAGCTGATCCGCCCCCAGATACTCGGCCCGATTGACGCGGAAGCGAAAAAGCTGGGGCTCAAGTCGAATGTCGCAGGCCTCTATCGGGACGAACTGCTCCGGCCGAAAGCCCACCAGCACCTCATCCCGCTCCACCAGGTTCATCCCCGGAGAACCGAGGAAGGTAGCGACGAAGGTATCGGCCGAGTCGTGATAGACCTCTTGCGGGGTGCCGATCTGCCGGATGGTGCCGGCGTGCATCACGACGATCCGGTCCCCGAGTCCCATCGCCTCCACCTGATCGTGGGTGACAAAGATGGTGGTAATTCCCAGCCGTCGCTGAAAGCGCTGCAGCTCATCCCGGGCCGAGGCGCGCAGCTTGGCGTCCAGGTTGGAGAGCGGCTCGTCCAGCAGCAGCACGCTGGGTTCTTTGACCAACGCCCGGCCCAGAGCCACTCGCTGCCGCTCCCCGCCGGACAGCTGGCGTGGCTTGCGATCGAGCAGCTGGGTGATATCCAGCAGGGTCGCCGCCCATTCGACCTTCTGCTGTACCGACTCCCTGGTTGAGCCGGCCTGGGCCCGTACTGGAAAGGCGATGTTGTCGAACACCGTCATGTGGGGATACAGCGCGTAACTCTGGAAAACCATGGCGATGTTGCGGGCCCGCGGTGCGAGATCGTTGACCCGCTCGCCGTCGATAAAGATCTCGCCGGCGGTCGGCTCTTCCAGGCCAGCGATCATCCGCATGAGAGTGGTCTTGCCACAGCCCGATGGGCCAAGGATGACCAGGAATTCGCCCTCGCGGATCGCCAGGTCGACGCCGTCCACAGCCCGCACGGCATCGAAGTGCTTCTTGAGTCCGTTGATTTCAAGAACAGCCATGTTAGGTAGCGTTTGCCCTACGGAAGGAAAGGCCAGCCACGGTGAACGCTGGCTGGCCCCTCCTGATCGTCAATCTCGAGCTGTGCTCGTCTAACCCACTTGGCAGTCCGGTGTGGCGGATCCTCCCACCAGACCCGCTTCGCGCCAGCGGGCGAAGATCGCCTCGATCTGGGCGTGGGCCTCGCACACTGCTGCTTCGGCAGTGACGGTGCCCTGTGCCGCCCGGGCCATCATGGTGGCGAGGATGTTGGCGCCGAAGACCTCACCCGTAGCCGGGTTGGCCGGACCGGGGAAGCCGATCCATGCGGTCCAGTCTTCCGCGGTTTCCAGCAGCTGAAGCTTGTCCGCCGGCCGGGAGCCAAACGGATCGTTGGCAACCCAATCCGGCAGCTGCGGTACCGTGCTGGGGAACGCCGGGAAGGTATAGAGCTCGCTGTTGAAGGTGGCCTGGTTGTAGTTGGCTACCAGGTGCAGCATAAAGGCCTTGGCCGCCTCCAGCTCTGCTCCCTCGACGTAGTTGGGGATCACATAGATCGCCCAGACGTGGGACGATGCCCAGCGCTCGCCGCCGGGGCCGTAGAGCGCCGGCCCGAAGCCGATATCGTCCGCTGCCGCTGCGTCAATTGACTGCAGTGTCCGATAGGCGGAAATCGAGTTCATGATGTACGAAACGTTGCCCGCGATCAGCTCCTGATTGTTGGTCGCTGCGATCCAATCGAAGGGCTCCACCAGCGGCGTCATCGTCTGCTGGTAGAGGCTGGTCATGAACTTCACCGCCTCGACCACCTCCGGCGAGTCGATCACTACGTTCTCGTTCTCGTCCTGGACTGAGCCGCCGTAGGACCAGATGATCGCCCGGGCAGCCATCCGCGAGTCCAGCTCAGGGGACATGCCAAGCCCCAGCGGAACCCCCAGGTCGTTCTTGATCGCGGCGCCGCCTTGAAGCAGTTCCGCCCAGCTCGACGGCCCATTGGGGAATCCAACCTGCGCCCACAGGCTGCTCACGGTATCGGCTGGATCGGGAACCCACCCGTGACAGAACCCGTACCACTTGTTGATGACTGGCAAATAGGAGCTGTTGGTGCAGTTCTGGACCTGGTCACCATACAGCTCTTGGGCCTGCATATTGACATCGGTCAGATCCTGGATGCCCTCCACGAAAGCAGAGGGGGCGAACAGGACTTCGACCATGGTCGGACCCTCGCCGGCCTCGATCGCGGCAGACAACGTGGCGGTAGTGGTCGGGATGTCGACGTGATCGACCGATACATCCACATTGTTGGCTTCGCCCCAGGCCTCTAGGAACGGGTCGAACCACACGTCATATTGCGGAACGAAATGACTCCACTGCACGATGTGGACTTGTGTGCCGTCCGGAAAACCTCCCGGAACCGCCACCTCCACCGTGGTTTCAATTGGAACCTCCACCTGGCGAGTGACTTCTACCTGCTGGGTCTGGACCACCGTCTCGGCTGGAGCGCAGCCTCCGACCAGGAATCCAAACACGATCAGGGCGCCCATAAGATAAGAAATAGGCCGCTTTGACACTGCACTCCTCCTCGTTGTGGGTTATTGCGCCAACAGTGGGTGGAAGGGAACCAGTGTAATCCACGGGAGTCTAACCGTCAAATGATTGGTCGAATCAGCTGTTTAAACCATCGCTCCGTGAGTGCGCTAACATAGTATGTGAGTTCCCTCGGTGGCGGAACGAAACGGGAGGCAGGTCAGATGGATCTACAGCTTAAGGGACAGGTGGCGTTGGTGGCAGCGGCATCCGCTGGGCTTGGCAAGGCGGCGGCGTTGGAGTTGGGACGAGAGGGTGCCCGACTGGCAATCTGCGCCCGCAGCACGGCTCTGGATCAGACTGCCGATGAGATTCGTTCCGAAACGGGGGCGGAAGTGCTGGCGGTGCGAACCGACTTGACGATCAAAGATCAGGTCGATGCGTTCGTGGCGCAGGCCCATGCGCACTACGGCCAGATCGATATCCTGGTTGCCAACTGTGGCGGGACACCACCGGGCGAATTCCTCCAGCTGACCCTGGATGACTGGCAACGCGGCATCGACGTCACGATCATGGCGACGCTCTACCTGTGTTACGCGACCATCCCTCATATGCTGGAGCGCGGTTCGGGCTGCATCATTGCCAGCCAGTCCTACACCGTCAAGCAGCCATTGGCCAGGGTGATCACCTCCAACTCGCTGCGGATGGCGGTGGTCGGCATGATGAAGACCCTGGCCAATGAGTTGGGCCCCAAGGGAATCCGGGTCAACTCGGTCAATCCGGCCTGGACCTGGACCGAGCGAGTTGAGCAGCTGATGACCGACCGAGCGAAGGTCAACGGCACCAGTGCCGAGGAAGAAGCCGACAAGATCATCGCCGAGATCCCCCTGGGCCGGATGGGGAGCCTGCAGGAGTACGGCAAGACGATCGCCTGGCTGGCCTCGCCGGCGGCCGGCTTCATTCATGGGCACGCTATGATGATCGACGGCGGAACTGTGCAGACGGCGCTCTAGGGCAAGGGCCAAAGCGGCCGACACTATGCCATTAAGCGCAAGAACTTAATCCTGGGCGGTGCTCCGGGCGCAGGCTGGCCATACTTGGTAGAATTTCCCCGCGATGACCACCGTAATTCGCGACAGCGAGATCCAGCAGCTCCCCACCCGCCGTCCGGAGTGGATCAAGGTTCGCGCGCCGGCCGGAGCGAACTACGAGCGCGTTCTGGACACGATGCGCTCCAAGCGGCTGCACACCGTGTGTGAAGAGGCCCGCTGCCCGAACCTGGGCGAGTGCTGGGGTGCCGGCACCGCCACTTTCCTGCTGATGGGCGATACCTGTACCCGTTCCTGCGGCTTCTGTGACATCAAGACCGGCCGTCCGGAGGCGCTGGACTGGTTAGAGCCGGA
Source organism: uncultured Anaerolineaceae bacterium (assembly GCA_964524585.1). GTDB lineage: Bacteria > Chloroflexota > Anaerolineae > Anaerolineales > E44-bin32 > JADFRG01. The sequence continues at coordinate 1,988 of CAZGCX010000026.1, read as the reverse complement.
ACGGGTGGCGCGGGCGGTGCGCGACATGAAGCTGCGGCACGCGGTGATCACCAGCGTCAACCGCGACGAGCGAGCCGACGGCGGGGCGCCGATCTTCGCCATGGTGATCCGCCGCATCCGCCAGCTGCAGCCGGGCTGTTCGGTGGAAGTGCTGATCCCAGACTTCAAAGGCTCGCGTCCGGCGTTGAAGGTGGTGATCGACGCCCGCCCGGAGATCCTGAATCACAACGTCGAGACCGTTCGGCGGCTGTTCAAACACGTCCAGCCGCAAGATCAGTACGAGTGGGCGCAGGCAACGTTGAGCAATGCAAAAGAGCTTGACCCGGAGGTGCTCACCAAGTCCGGCATCATGGTCGGGCTGGGCGAAGCCATGGATGAGATCAAAGAGACCATGGATGACCTGCGCAGCTGGGGGGTCGACATCCTGACCATCGGCCAGTATCTCCAGCCCAGCCGCAAGCATCTGCCGATCGATCGCTACTACCGCCCGGACGAATTCGCCGAGCTCAAGCAGTACGGGCTGGGCATTGGCTTCCGCTGGGTAGAGAGCGGTCCGTTGGTGCGCTCCTCGTACCACGCCGAGCGGCAGGTACGGGAACTGTCGATCGTCCACCGCGAGCTGTACGGAGCGAATTAGCGCGGCACCCACCCCGACAGTGCCGCATGGCAGGCCTCACAGGCAACCTGGGTTGCGGCAGTGATCGAGTAGCCCTGACCGGACAGCGCCGCTAGCGAGTGCCCGACGTGACAGGCCGAGCAGCTTCCTGCCGGATCGGGCTGGCGAACCAGCCACTCCCGGGTGTACTCCCGATAGTGATAGTGCGAACTGGAGATGTGTTCCACCGGCGCCGATAGTTCGGCGACGCCGCTCGGCTGTGCGTGACACTTGACGCAGCCCGGATCACCGAACGGGTTGGTGGTCACCGCCGGCTGCATACCGTTCCCCGAAAGGTACGCCACCAGATCGGAGGCGCCCTGCCGCAGCGAAGCTGTCCGGCCGAAGATCCCCTGCCCGCTGTGACAATCGATGCAACGCACCTCAGCACCTGCATGCGCGCTGGCCAGATCCGTGGCTGCGGAGCGGCTGCGCTCCAAATACTCTTGCTCTGGCTGCGTGTGACAGGCCGCACAGAACCCATCGTGATTCTCGAGCGCGGTCGCAGAGCCGACCACCAGTGCCGGAACCAGCAGCATCGCCAGTAACAGCCAACGCCTGCCTACCATCCCGAGTGCAGTATCGTGGATCATTGTTATCGGAGTGCTAACGGGGGGAAAGTCATGCGCCGCGAACTGATCCAGGCGACTTGACGGCGACATGCCGGTCGCGCCCCTGCGGAGTTGAACGGCGCGGCGCCGACCGGGCTACCGCTCAGGAGCCGGGAGAGTCGAGTACCTGGAGGCTGCGGTTCTGGATTTGGACGTAGACCACCGCGGCGTTGTTGGTCTCGTCCGATTCCTGGATCAGATTGTATGGATCGGCGGTGGAAATCAACGCGTAGGTTCCGTCCGGAACGGCCGAAATGTCGATCGACTGTCCCGGCAGATAGTAGTCGTAGACATCCGCCCAGCCGACCGACAGACCCTGCCGACCATAGCTGCAGCTGCCGTATCCGATATGCAGCGCCTGATTGGGATGCGGAACGCGGCGGATGTCGCGCAGGCAGTAGCTGACCTTGTCGCTGGTAGCCACTACCTGGTCCAGGTTGCCGTCTGGCTGGAGCGACCAGAGCTCGTACAGCGCGAAGCTGTCCAGATGCCAGTGGTTATGACCCGGATGAAACACAAACTCCCCGACCTCTCGGTCCTGATGTTCTTGCTGCGAGTCATAGATCCGCTGCACGACTTTGTGGGTGGCGCCATCCGAATTGGCTTTGCCCCACAGCTCCAGCGGTCCATCGCCGATGTTGGATACCGAATTGGTCAGCCGCAGCAGTGTGATGTCGGTGTAGGCGCTGTAATTCACCTGAAGTGCGGTTGGGGTCAGCGTG
>CAZGCX010000025.1:0-18275 GCA_964524585.1 uncultured Anaerolineaceae bacterium | reverse complement strand
CTGGGGCGACCAAGATCGTCGACCTCGCTACCGGGCTGGTAGAGCAGATCGGCGACGCAGGCGGCACCGGGGCGGAGTACCGATTTCTGCTGGCCTTGTTCGATTGGGTCGCCGGCCGGTTGGAGAGTGCAGCGGCGCGCTACGAACCGCTGCTCGAGGAGGCACTCTCAGGCGGCGAGGATTTCACCATCGCGGTATTCGGCGCCGACTACGGGTATGCTCTATTCGATTTGGGCCGGATGGACGAGGCGGAGGCGTTTCTCCAGCAGGCGGTCGCCGCCACCAACCGGGCCAACTATGCGCAAGGCCCTGCCCACGCTGCGCTGGTCCTGACGCTCGCCAAACGCGGCGCGCTGGATCAAGCTCGGGAGGTGCTGGGCAATGTGCGCTCGTATCTGGCCGAGCATCCCAAACGCTGGCCGCAGTTCCATATCGACATAGCCGGCGCGGCGTTAGCGGCCGCCGAGCAGCATTGGGATGATGCTTTTCGCGCCTTCGAGCAGGTGGTCGCAGATCTCGAAGGCGCCGGGATTCGCCCCTATCAGGCACTGGCACTCCGCCGTTGGGCCGATGCCCATTTGTCCAGAGGTGAGCCGGGCGATGTGGACCGCGCCCGCGAATTGCTGGAGCAGGCCCTGGCGATCTACCAGGACATGGGCGCCGAGGGCTGGGTCGAGCGGGTCGAAGCCCGGCTTGGGGAACTCAAAGATTGAGCGAGGCGATCGCCGCGACCAGCATGTCTCTGGACCGAGTCGCCTGACCACCCCATGGCAGAAACTAGCCAGACCACCGTCCTCAACGACCGCTACCAGCTCGGCCAGGAGCTCGGCCGGGGCGGGATGGGAACTGTCTACCGCGCCTACGATCCAACCCTCGAACGCGAGGTTGCGGTCAAGATGCTCTCGGAGCTCGGGCTAGGCACCGAGGGCCGCGAGCGGCTGCTCCACGAAGCCAAGGCGATCGCCAAGCTCAGCCACCCCAACATCGTCGCCGTGTACGACGCTGGTGAAACCGGTGAGACGCCGTTCATCGTGATGGAGATGATCGAGGGCGCCAGCCTGCACGACCGGCCGCCTTCCGACTTTCCGGCCACTGTGGAGATTGCCCAGCAGGTCTGCGCCGCGCTGGAGCACGCCCACCAACACGGCATCGTCCACCGAGATTTGAAACCTGAAAACGTGCTGATCGCCGAGGACGGCACCGCCAAATTGATGGACTTCGGGATCGCCCGCTCGATGGCCTCCCGATTGACCTCCGAAGGCACGGTGGCGGGAACGGTCTTCTACCTGGCGCCGGAGATCGCCCTCGGGCAGGAATTCGATGGACGGGCCGATCTGTATTCGCTGGGCGTGATGCTCTATGAACTGACCACCGGGAGCCTGCCCTTCGCTGCCGGCGACCCGGTGGCGGTCATCTCGCAGCACCTGCACGCCTCGGTGCCGCCGCCGCGCGCCAAGCGAGCTGAGATTCCGCCGCTGCTGGACACCTTGATCGTGCAGTTGATGAGCAAGGATCCGGGGGCCCGGCCGGCCTCCGCCGCCGCCACCCGCCAGATGCTAGACCGATCTGACCTGCTCGATCCGCACGCCAAGGAAGAGCGCGAGGTGATGGTGCTGGACCGCATCGTGCGTGGCCGCTTCGTCGGTCGCGAGCAGGAACCCAGCGAGGCGCGTTCGGTCTGGAGCAAGGCCACTGGCGGCGATGGTCAGACGCTCTTGGTGAGCGGCGAGCCGGGGGTGGGCAAGACCCGGCTGATGCGCGAGCTGTCGACACAGGTGGAGGTCTCCGGGGGCAGAACACTGGTGGGCGCATGCTACGAGGAGGGCGGAGCGCCCTACGCCCCATTTGCGCAGATCCTGCGCAGCGCCCTGCGCAAGAACGGCCACGGGATTCCGCAATTCGTAATGGCCGACTTGTTGGAGCTCGCTCCCGATCTCAAGCCGTACTATCCGGACATCCCCCCCAATCCACCTCTTGGTCCTGAAGCCCAACAACAAAGGCTGTTCGAAAACGTCGTCACCTTTTGCGGCTCGTTGAGCGAGCAACGGCCGCTGCTGCTAGTGCTGGACGACGCCCATTGGGCAGATAGCGGCTCGCTTTCCCTGATGCGCCACCTGTCCCGCCGCATCCGCAACAAACCGGTCCTGCTGCTGGCCACCTATCGTGAGATCGAGATCGACGAGGCGCGGCCGTTCCGGGAAGTGCTGCTCGATCTGAACCGCGAGCGCCTGGCGCGTCGCCTCAAGCTGGGGCGGCTGACCCGCGAACAGACCGAAAACCTGTTAGTTGCCATCTTCGAAGAACAGATCACACCCGAATTTCTGACCGGCATCTACCGCGAGACCGAAGGCAACCCGTTCTTCATCGAGGAGATCTGCAAGGATTTGGTCGAGTCGGGCAAGCTGTACTACCAGGACGGCAGCTGGCACCGCCCTAGCATGGACGAGCTGGAGCTCCCGCAGAGCGTGCGCGAGGTCGTGCAGGCGCGGGTCTCTAAGCTCTCGGAAGAGGATCGAGATACGCTCACGCTGGCCGCCATCCTGGGTCGCGAGTTCGACTTTGACACGCTGCTGAGAGCTAGTGACCTGGAGGAAGATCAGGTGATTGCGGCGCTGGAGCTTTCCGAAGGTGCCCAATTGATCTCGGAGGTGAGCGGCGAGGGCGGGGCTACCTTCTCCTTCGCCCACGCCTTAATCCCAGCCACGCTGGTCGGCAGCGTACGTACCCTCAGTCGCCGCAAGCTGCACCGGCAGGTGGCGCAGGCGATCGAGGCCGTGCGGCCGGAGGCGTATGAAGACCTCGCCCGCCACTATGAAAAGGCTGGCGACGGACCCCTGGCCCGCGGCTACTACATCAAAGCCGGGTTGAGGGCATCTACCTCATATGCCAACCAGGAAGCCCACGATTACTTCGCGGCCGCACTGGAGTTGGACCCGACCGATGATGAACGCGCCGACTTGCTAAGCGGCATGGCCGAGGCAGCTTCGCGGTTGGGCCGATCTGAGGATGCCATCGGTTTGTGGGAGCCGGCCGCGGATCTTTACTTGTCCACGGGCAGATTGGACCGCGTTGCCGCCTGTCACTCCAACATGGCGCGCACGCGGTGGCTTGATGACGACTGGGCGATTGCTCTCAAGGTCTGCCTACGCGGGATAGAGCAAACCAGTGGAGCGCCAGAGAGTGGTGAGCTCGCCGGACTGCTGCATGAGACTGCCCGGGCGCACATCTTCCATGGTTCCACGAAGGAGGCTCTCTCTCTATGTCAGCGGGCATTGGAGATAGCCCACCGAGTCGGCGATCGTAAGGTCGAGGCTGACGCGCTGATTACCTATGGTATCCATCCGGATACATCGATAGCGGAGGCAATCGAGACCACAGAGCAAGCGCTGCAGATTGCCGAACGTGAGGGCCTGTTTCGAGAGGCTCAACGTGCGTGTCTTAATCTCGGCGTCTATGCCGAAGTGAACTTCGCGGACTTCCGCCGAGGTCTTGCTTACTTCATGCGAGCCGCGGAGAACGCACGACGCATCGGAGATGCCAACAACGAGCTTCTCGCCTATGACCACGCGATCGACAGCTTCTCTACTCTCGGTGACCTCGCGCAAGGCCAGGCCTTGTTGCTTCGGGCCGGCGATGTCCTGCAGCAGATAGCAGACCCAGGCATGCCTGGCAAGCAGTTTTTTTCAGCGCTCCAAAGCCTGGATTTCGCCAGGGGCGATCTGGATTCGGTTATCAGCAACACCCGAGCAAGCTTGCAGAGGGCCGCACACGCGGAAACCAAGTCAGACCTCACTGTTTTCTTGTTCGCTCTGTGTCAGGCGTTGATCGAAACCGGCGAGTACGACGAGGCCATCTCTATTCTAGGTGAGGCGGTCGCAACTTCCGACAGATCTCCTGCGCCCGCAAGGGATTTTATGCGACATACATACGCGTTTGCCCTCGCTGCGCGTGGACGGCATCAAGAAGCCAGAGCCCAGCTCGCTCGGGCGGCGGAAGACCTCCAGGTGAGGCCGCGCGTCTGGACGCAGATGAGCTACGACTGGGCCGCGGCGAGATTGCTCGCATCTGAGGGTCACTGGCAGGAGGCATTCAATGCCTTCAGCGTGGCAGCCACGAATTTCCAAGCGAAGGGGTTGCGGCCCGATCATGGCCGAACCCTGAAAGACTGGGCCGAAGCCCACCTACGTCGCGGCGAGCCGGGCGATGTGGTCCAGGCCCGCGAGCTACTGGGGGCGGCCTTAGCGATACAGCAAGAAATCGGTGCGACCGGCCATATGGAGCGCCTCAGGGCCAGGCTCGCTGAACTTGACCCACCATAGTGCCAGATCATCTTCGAACATCGCAAGGCGCATGCCTCGCGATGCCTCCGATCCGCCCCAATGACTGATCAGGAAGTAATCCTGAACGACCGCTACCAGCTCGGCGACCAGCTTGGCCAGGGCGGGATGGGCGCGGTCTACCGCGCTCACGACAAGGTGCTCGACCGCGACGTGGCGGTCAAGCTGCTTAACCAGAGCGGACTCGGGACCGAAGGGCGTGAGCGCATGCTGCGCGAGGCGCAGGCCATCGCCCAACTCAACCACCCCAACATCGTGCAGGTTTTTGACGCTGGGCAACTGGATGGCGCACCCTACATCGTCATGGAGCTGGTCGAAGGCAGCAGCCTGGTCGAGCTTCCCCCGCAAGATCTCGCAGGGATGGTTGAAGTCGCCCGCCAAGTGTGTGCCGCACTCGAGCATGCCCACAGCCAGGGAATCGTGCACCGTGACCTAAAGCCCGAGAATGTGATCATCGCCTCGGACGGCACGGCCAAGCTGATGGATTTTGGTCTGGCCCGCTCGCTGGCTTCTCGCATGACCATCGAAGGAGAAATCAGCGGCACGGTCTTCTACCTCGCCCCCGAGCTGGCGCTGGGAAAGGACTACGACGGGCGGGCCGACCTGTACGCGCTGGGCGTGATGCTGTACGAGCTGACCACCGGCGAGCTTCCGTTCACCCAGGGCGATCCACTCACGATCATTTCGCAGCACATCCACGCCGACGTCGTAGCGCCGCGCAGCAAGTCGGCGGACATGCCGCCGCTTCTGGAACAGTTGATCCTGCAGCTCCTGAGCAAGGACCCTGGCGACCGGCCCGAATCGGCTGCGGCGGTTGAGCAGCTGCTTGCCAGCCCGTCGCTGCTGGACCCGCAGGCGGAGACTGACCAGGAGCTGTCGCTGATCGCGCGCATTGTGCGCGGCAAGTTCGTGGGCCGGACGATCGAGCTCAAGCAAGCCAAGTCGCTATGGTCCAAGGCAGCAGCCGGACAGGGACAGACTCTGCTGATCAGCGGTGAACCAGGGATCGGCAAGACCCGTTTCCTGCGCGAATTGGCTACTCATGTCGAGGTCTCAGGCGGTCTGGCGCTGACTGGTGAGGCCTACGAGGAGGCCAGCGCGCCCTACGCGCCCTTCGCGCAGATCCTGCGACGGGCACTGCAAATGGTCAGTCAACAACAGATCGTGCTTCCCGAAGTGATTCTGTCGGATCTGCTGGACCTGGCGCCGGAATTGCGCCCATTTAACCGGGACGTGCCCCCCAACCCCCCGCTCAAGCCAGAGGCCGAGCAACAGCGCCAGTTCGAGAGCGTGGTTGCGTTGTGCGCCGGTCTTAGCGAGCGGGCGCCGATACTGGTTGCGCTGGACGATGCGCACTGGGCCGACAGCAGCTCGTTGGCGCTGTTCCGGCATCTGGTGCGCCGTACGGCCCGCCAGCCCGTTCTGCTGGTCGCGACCTATCGGGAGGTTGAGCTGGATGAAGCCAGTCCGCTGCACGAAGCAGTGCTCGATCTGGAACGCAATCGGCTGGCCACCCGGGTGAAGCTCGGCCGTTTTACGATTGATGAAACCCACGATCTGCTGCATGCCATCTTCGAAGAAGACATCACACCTGAATTCCTGGACCGGATCCATCAGGAGACCGACGGCAATCCGTTCTTCATTGAAGAGGTCTGCAAAGCGCTGGTCGAGTCCGGCAAGCTGTATTTCGAGGGCGGGCGTTGGCACCGGCCGAGCATCGAGGAGCTGGCAGTCCCGCAGAGCGTGCGGATGGCGATCCAATCCCGGGTCACCAATCTATCAGAGACCGCTCAGGACGTGCTGCGGTTGGCCGCCATCATCGGTCGCGAGTTTGAGTACGAGATCCTCGCTGAGGCGAGCGAATTAGAAGAAGATCCCCTGATCGAAGCTTTGGAAGCGGCCCAACAGGCGCAACTGATCGAAGAGGTCAACTCCTCGAACGGGATCACGTTTGCTTTCGTGCACGCGCTGGTGCCCAACACGCTGGTCGAAGGAGTGCGCACGCTACGCCGGCGCCGGCTGCACCGTCGCATTGCCGACGCAATCGCCCAGGCCAACCCGGAGAGCTTCGAAGCCATCGCACATCACTACGAAGAGGCCGGCGACGAGCAGCTCTCGTTGGAGTACTACCGCAAGGCAGCTGATCGGGCGGTGCGAGCCTATGCCAATCCAGAAGCCGAGCGACACCTGCTGGCCGTGCTGGATCTGGTCGAGAACGACGCAGAGCGGAGCACATTGCTGGACGAGCTGGCGCTGGTGCAGTCGCGGCAGGGGAAGTTTGACCTGGCGATCGACAATTGGCTCAAAGGAGTCGAACTCTCCCGCATGCTCGGGGATCAGGAGCGGGTGGCCCACCATTACGCCCGCGCGGTGCGGGCCGCCTGGGAAGCCGGCGACCCACCGCGCGGCTTGGAGTTGGGGAAGGACGCCCTGGCGGAGCTGGAAGCCGCACCGGATAGCGCTGGCCTGGCGGACTTGCTGCACGAGACCGGTCGAGCCTATTACTTCAATGGGTTCGCCGACCAGGCTCTGCCGATTCTCGAGCGGGCGTTCCAAATGGCGGAGGCCACCAACGCGGTGGCGGTCCAGGTGGAGGCACTCGTTAGCCTGGGAACAGCTGGCACTTCGGCAGCCGGTCAACCTCTGGAAGAGAGCGTTCGCTTGCTGGAGCAGGCAGTGCAGCTTGGACGGACTCATGACTTGCCGGACGAGGAGTCCCGTGCACTTAACAACTTGTCTGTGATCAAGACCCATCAGGTGGGCGACCTTTCGGGCACTCGCCAGGCAATGGCGAGAGCGGAAGCTCTTGCCCAGCAGACCGGCTCGACTGGAATCTGGCTGTTCTATGCAGGTGCGGCGTGCTTCTATGCGCTGCTCGAGGGCGATCTCAAATGGGTTGCCGAGCGCTTGCCACAATTGAGCGAGGCCCGAATTGAGACTCCGACTGCAGTCACCTCCGGATTCAACTCACGATCTCCTGAAGGTGGGCTGCTGCGCCTACTCGGCGAGCTCGAGCAGGCGATGGAGCTACTGCGCACGCTGCACCGCGAAACGGTCGAGGCGGGTGAGTACAACAACGTGTTCATTAGCGCAGTCTACTTTGCCGATGCGGCGGTAGAGGCTGGGCGGCATCTCGATGAGGCGCAGGAAATGCTGGCGGCGGTCTGGCGCGGCCACCAGTTCGGCGGTCCGGTATGGCCGCGCTCGATGGAGGCGCGGGTGCTGGCAGCCCAAGGCAAGCTGCATGAGGCGGATGCAAGCCTGCGCGAGGCGCAAGAGGCCAACGGTGACGGTCTCTTTGGCCTGAGCCCGGTCTGGTTGGGAATCGCCGAGGCCGAGCTTGCCGGCGCCAAGCAGGACTGGGCCGCAGCGGCGCAGGCCTACTCCGACGCCGCGGCAGCCGCTGAGAAGTCCGGAATGCGCTGGCATCGGGCGCACATCCAGTGGCGCTGGGCCGAGGCGCTGGTTTCCGCCGCAGACGGACAGGCCCCCGAGCAGGCCATCGAACTTTTGCAGCAGGCACGCGAGGGCTTCGGTCATTGCGGCGCACCGATTTACGCGGAGCGCATGGACGCACGTCTCAAGGACCTGAAGGCAACCTGAAAGTGCCACGGACCGAGATCCCAGCAGTGATCAACGAACGCTATCAGCTCGGCGACGAGCTCGGTCGCGGCGGCATGGGCGTCGTGTACCGAGCCCACGACACACTGCTCGACCGGGACGTGGCGGTCAAGATCCTCAGCCAGTCCGGCCTGGGCACCGAGGGCCGAGCCCGGCTGCTGCAAGAGGCCCAGGCGGTCGCCAAGCTGAACCATCCCAACATCGTGACTGTGCACGATGCTGGGGAGCTGGACGGCGCCCCCTACATCGTGATGGAGTATGTGGAGGGCCGGAGCCTGCAGGAGCAACCTCCTGAGGGATTTGAGCAGATCGTCGAGGTGGCGCGGCAGATCTGCGCTGCGCTCGAGCACGCCCACCAGAACCAGGTGATCCACCGCGACCTGAAGCCGGAGAACGTGATCCTCGCAGAGGATGGCACCGCCAAGCTGATGGATTTCGGGCTGGCGCGCTCGATGGCCTCGCGGGTCAGCGTGGAAGGCGACATTGTCGGAACGGTGTTTTACCTGGCCCCCGAGCAGGCTATGGGGCGGCCGCTCAACGGTCGGGCTGACCTGTACTCGTTGGGTGTGATGCTCTATGAACTCACCACCGGCGAGCTGCCGTTCGTGCACGAGGATCCGCTGGCGGTGGTCTCACAGCACTTGCATGCTACGGTGGTGCCGCCCCGCTCCAGGAACCCAAAGATCCCTCCGCTGCTGGAGCAATTGATCCTGAAACTGCTGGAAAAGGACCCGGCAGAACGGCCCGAGTCGGCCACGGCAGTGATGGCACTGCTTGAGTCGTCCGACCTGCTGAACCCGGAGGCGGAGACTGACAAGGAACTCTCGGTCATCTCGCGCATCGTGCGCGGCCGGTTCGTTGGCCGGCAAGTCGAGCTGAATCAGGCCAAGTCGGTCTGGAGCAAGGCGCTGGGCGGCAGCGGGCAGACGCTGCTGATCAGTGGCGAACCGGGGATCGGCAAGACTCGGCTGATGCGCGAGCTGGCTACCCATGTGGAGATCTCGGGCGGGAAGGCACTGGTCGGCGAGTGCTATGCCGAGGGCGGCGCGCCCTACGCGCCCTTTGCTCAGATCGTCCGACGGGCGCTGCGCGACCGTTCGCAGAACGGCTTCAAGCTCTCGGAGTTCGTGCTGGCCGACCTGCTGACGCTGGCACCCGAGCTGCGCCAGTACTATCCGGAGGTGCCCCCCAACCCGGCGCTTCAGCCGGAGGCCGAGCAGCAGCGGCTGTTCGAGAACTTCGTCTCGTTCTGCGAGGGCTTGGCCGAGCACTGGCCGCTGATGATCGTGATTGACGATGCCCATTGGGGCGACAGCAGCACGCTGTCAATGATGCGTCACCTGGCACGGCGCATCAAACGCCAACGCACGCTGCTGGTTGCGACCTATCGAGAAGTCGAGCTCGACGTGGCACGTCCGCTGCACGAAGTGCTGCTGGATATCAATCGGGCCCGGCTGGCCACTCGGCTGAAGTTGGAGCGGTTCACGACCGACCAGACGCATGACCTGCTGCACTCGATCTTCGAGGAGGACATCACGCCGGAGTTCCTGGAGGCCATTCATCGCGAGACCGAGGGCAATCCGTTCTTCATTGAAGAAGTCTGCAAAGCGTTAGTGGAGGACGGCAAGATCTACTACGAGGACGGCCATTGGAACCGGCCCCGCATGGAAGAGCTGGAAATCCCGCAGAGCGTGCGGGTCGCGATCCAAACCCGTGTAGCTCGACTTGCGGAAGAGCACCGGGAGGTGCTCAGCCTGGCGGCGATCCTCGGACGCGAGTTTGAATTCGAGGTGCTCGCCGGGGCGAGCGAACTGGACGAGGACAGCCTGATCGAGGCGCTGGAGGCTGCGGAAACCGCCCAATTGATCGAAGAGGTCGGCGGTGCCGATGAGGCACGCTTCAGCTTCGCCCACGCGCTGATCCCGTTGGCGCTGGTGGAAGGAGTCCGCAAGCTCCGCCGTCGCAAGCTTCACCTGCGCGCGGCGGAGGCGGTTGTGGCGTTGCACCCGGAGGACTACGAGGCGCTGGCGCATCACTACTCCGAGGCCGGCGACGATCCCCAGGCGGCCACCTACTTCGCCAAAACCGGCGAGCGCGCCCAGCAAGCGTACGCCAACGCTGAGGCCGAGCGCAACTTCCGATCGGCGCTGGACCTGGCCGAAGATCCGCAGGTGCGCATCAGGCTGTTGGAACGCCTGGGCACGGTGCTTTCCTGGCTGGGCCAGTTTGACCCGGCAATCGACACCTGGCGGCAGGCGATCGAACTCACGCAAGCGGCGAGGCAGGTTGACGACACCGCTCGGCTTTACGCCCAGGCGGCGCGCGCGGCCTGGGAGGGCGGTAGTAACAAGCGGGGCCTAGAGATCGCGCGCGACGGGTTGGCATCAATCGGGGAGGCGCCCGACGGACCCGGCATGGCCAACCTGCTGCACGAGACCGCTCGAGCGTTATTCTTCACTGGAGATCGCGAAGAGGGGTCCAAGATCGTGCAGCAGGCGAGGGGGATGGCCGAGCGAGTTGGCGCGACCCGGGTGATTGCCGAGGCGATGATCAGCCACGGTTCCTTTTCGCCTCTACCTGCAGAGGAAACGGCAAGTCTGCTGGAGCAGGCCGCTCAGTTGGCACACGACCATCAGTTGCCGGATCAAGAGTCCCGCGCTCGCAACAACCTGAGCGTGTACTATGGATTCGGTCTGGGAGACTTCAAGCGAGCGCTGGAGCAGCTAACCATCGCCCGCGACCTGGCGATCCAAACTGCGCAGCCATCGATGGAGATCTTCTATAGCGCCAATCTGGTTTGGTTCGGCATGTTCGCCGGCCGCCTAGAAGGGGCCGAGAGCGAGCTGAAACGGCTCTTGGAGCTGGGTGGCGAGCTCGGGGAACAACTGAACAGCCAGAGGATGGCCCAGGCTTATCAAGGCGTGATCTGGCGCGCGTTGGGCCGGCAGGACCAGGCGATGGCGACGCTTCGCGAGGTTCATCAGGCCGCGGCGGAGGTCAGCGACTCGGGCAATCTGTTTATCACTTCGGTCGTCATCGCAGATCTGGCTGTCGAGACCAACCGCGAGCTTGAGTTCGCCCAGCAGGCCCTGACGAGAGCGCTCGAGATCAGCTATGGCAGCGATGCCTGGATGCTCGGGCAGTGGACGCGGGTCGCTGCACGGCTCGGGGACCTTCCCCAGGCGCATCAACGCTACCAGCAGGCGCTGGAGGCCTGGGAAGCGGAACCCGGCCGATTCGCCGAGATGGTACTTGCGTTGGCTGAGGCGGAGATCGCCTGGGCCGAACAAAGGGCTGATGAGTCGATCGCGGCCTTCGAGCGCGCGGTTGATATCGCCGATCAAAGCGAGATGCACTGGTATCGGGCGCATCTCCGGCTCCAGTTTGCGGAGCTGCTCAGCGAGTTGGGAGAGCAGGAGCGCGCCCGGGCGCAGCTCGAAGAGTCGGCAGCCACCTTCAGAGAGATCGGCGTGCCCTTCTATGAACAGCTCGCCCGGCAGCGACTGCAGGCCATCGGACCCTAGGATAGCCTCAGTCAACAGGCGTCAGCAACGACCGCTGACCTCGCCTGCCGAGCCCTGAATCAGACGGCTCGCAGGCGCACTTCGAACTCCACCAGGATCACTGCAGAAACGACCACCACCGCCAGCAGGATCAGCGCGCCCTTGCCGGCTGCCGGCGTGCTGCCCAGAAACGGGATGTTGTGTCCGGGGCCAAGTGCAAAGATCAGGCCAGCAAGGCCGGCCGCGGCCGCCGAGTGGCCAGTTCTCCCGATCCACCAGCCGGCCAACGCGCCGACCGCACCGGCGGTAGCCAATAGCTCCGCGATGAAGACGAACACCGCCCGCCGCACGCTCACCTGCAGCACCGCGGTTTCGGAGGTCGTGCCGGAGAACAACGGCTGACGCAGTTCAGCCAGCAGCATGGCTGGCGCCAACGTGGCTGCAATCAATCCAATCATCGCCAGCGCGGTCCACGGCCGGTCCGGCAGTGAGGGCAGCAGTTCAGCGTAGGCCCAACCGACCGCCACGCCGCCGGCGCCGGCAATCAGCAGCCCCATCGGGGCGATGAACCAGATCGGCCGGATCCAGAAGTGGTGGATGACCAGGAACACCAGCAGACCCACCACGCCGGCGATAGCGCCGGCAAAAAGCGCGGAATGGAACTTGGGCACTGCAATTGAAGCGTCCATTTGCACACAGTCTGCTCGCCCAGCGATACGCGATCGTTACGCGGTGCAACATCAGGTCCACCTTGGAAGATCAAGCCGAGACGGCCTCCGAGCGCTTCGGCCAGCTGCTGCGATACACGCTCCCCGGCTACCTGATCGGCCTGCTGCTGGGTGTGGCCATTGACTGGTCGGATACCCAACCAGCGCGGTCGGGCAGTGGCTGGTGCGCACGGTGGCGGGCAAGGGCGAAAGTGTCTTTGAGGGCTGCTTCGCGCTGGGACAACGACTGGCAGCCGATTTGCGACACCCGGTGATGCTTACCGGATTGGCCGTGATCCTGTTGACACCGCTGGGATTGCTGACGGCGCGGCTGGCCGGCTTCAGTCCCACGACTCAAATGAGCACCGCGTTGGAAGCGATCGCCGCCAACTTGTGCTGGATCCCGCCGCTGGTCGGCTGGCTGGCAGACCGTCGGCGAAGCAGCCCGGCCCGAGAGCAGTGAGGATAAAGTGACCCCGACCCAATGACATGTTGCGTGGGCGCAGCGGTTAGGATCAAGAGGGTCGAGAAACGAGTCTGATTGCCCAGGGTTTTGCAACTCCGGGCAGGGAGTGAGGAGAGAGACCAGTGGACAAGAAAACTTTGATCGATCACCTGAATGAAGACCTGGCGGGCGAGTTGAGCGCCATCATTCAGTACATCACCTACGCCGCCAAAGCGACTGGCCCCTACCGGCCCGAGCTGTCTGCATTTTTCCTGACCGAGGTAGCGGACGAGCAGCTGCACGCTCAGTTCCTGGCCAACAAGGTCGTGGCGCTGGGCGGTGAGCCAGCCACCATGCCGAGGCCGGTGGCTGCAGCCAAGGACAACCGCCAGATGCTGCAGGCGGTATTGGCCGCCGAGCTCCAGGCCGGCAAGGACTACACCCAGCGCGCCACCGAAGCGGAGCAATTCGGCGATAAGGGTCTGATGGTGCAACTCGAAGACATGATACGGGACGAGACCGGCCACGCAGAAGAGACCGAACGCATGCTGCGCGACTGGTCAGGGTAGCGACAAGTAGGCGCGCCAAACAATGCCCGGCCATCAGGCGGGCCGGGCGTTCTTTTTTTGCGCCCGCCGCACGCGGTAAAGTTGGTGGCGAGGCAGCGGAACGCGGGATCCACCGGCAGTGACTACCTCATCCAAGGTCAAGACGGTACTGGCAGAGCTCAGGAGTCTGGGCAGTCCAGGCAATGTCGAAGGCATGGGCCGATTCGGCATGCAGACCGAGCAACGACTGGGCGTTTCAGTCCCCGATATGCGCAAACTTGCTAGGCAGTTGGGAAGGGATCACCACCTCGCGCTCGCCTTATGGAAAAGCGGGATTCAGGAGGCGCGGATCGTGGCCGGGATGGTCGCAGAGCCCGAGCGGCTGACCGAGTCGCAGATGGAGAGTTGGGTGCTGGACCTGGACTCCTGGGATGTGTGCGACCAGCTCTGCATGAACCTGCTGGAGAAGAGCCCGCTGGCCCTCAAAAAGATCCATGATTGGTCGAAACGGGACGAAGAATTCGTCAAGCGCGCTGCTTACGCGCTGCTTGCTTGCCTGGCCCGGCATGACAAAGCTGCGGACGATCAGCAGTTCATAGACTTGCTTCCGCTGATCGAGCGGGGGGCCACCGACGAACGAAACTTCGTCAAGAAGGCGGTGAATTGGGCGCTGCGCGTAATTGGCAAGCGCAATCGGAATCTCAATCGTGAGGCACTGGCAGTTGCCAGGCGGATCGCGAAGCTGGATTCGAAGGCGGCGCGTTGGATTGCTTCTGACGCCATTCGCGAGCTCGAAAGCGAGAAGATCCGAGCCCGATTGACTGGCTAAGTTCGCCCGGCGCACTTGCCGAGAACGGCATGGCACCCGACCCGGAGAGCCCGCTCCGGGCGGATCGGCCCGTCCAAGTCCGGCCGATCGTTCCCCCAACAGACTGCATTCTTCATGCCTTCCGAGCGGATTGCCTACCTAGAATAGGATTCGATGTCACTCGCCAGGGAGGTGAATGAGATGTTGCATATCGAACTGGACGCTCCAGTTAGCGAGTTCATGCGGCGCTCGCTGTATTTCTGCAGCCCGGAAGATACTTGCGACGCCGCCGCGAAGTTGATGAAGGAGAATGACCTGGGCAGCGTGTTCGTGGCCGAAAACGGCAAACCGATCGGGATCGTCACCGAGCGGGATGTGCTGCGCAGGCTGCTGGGGGAAGGGCTGGAGGCAACCAAAGTAAAGCTCAAAGAAATCATGTCGTCACCCATCATCAGTGTGACCCCTCAGACCCGGGTACGCGAGGCGTTGGAAATCATGGCCCATCGCGGATTTCGACGACTGTTGGTTCAAGACGGGGATGAACCGGTCGGGATCATCGCTCAACGCTTCACCATCCAGGAGGAAGTCGACTTCCTTCGGAGCCGCGCCTACCAACCGGCCAAGGATGCCATGCGCTTTCATCCGTTCTACAAAGGCAAAGTCGAAATCAACTTGAAGGTTCCGGTCCGGAGCCTGGATGACTTCGCCATCTGGTACACGCCGGGGGTGGCCGAGCCATGCAAGGACATTCAACGTAATCCAGAAAACGTCTACGAACACACCAACAAGGGAAATACGATCGCGATCGTCACCGACGGCACTCGAGTGCTTGGATTGGGAGATATCGGGCCTGAAGCGGCGTTGCCGGTGATGGAGGGCAAGTCGCTGTTGTTCCGCTACCTGGGGGGGGTAGATGCTCACCCGATCTGCTTGCGCACCAGCGATCCGGATGAATTCATCGAAACCGTGTTGCGACTGCAGCCCGCCTACGGCGGGATAAATCTGGAAGACATTTCTCAGCCCAAGTGCTTCTACATCCTGGATCAACTGTTGGAGCAGGCGGACATCCCGGTCTGGCATGACGACCAACAGGGCACCGCAACCGTGGTGCTGGCCGGGTTCCTCAACGCGTTGAAACTGGTCGGCAAGTCGATCGACCAGGTGAAGGTCACGCTGATCGGCGCCGGTGCCAGCAACATCCGCACCGCCCGGCTGATGATGGCGGCGGGGGTGGACCCCACACACATGCTGATGGTCGACAGCGGCGGAATCCTGCACGGCGGGCGGGAGGAACTCCAGGAGCGATATCCGCAGAAGTGGGAGATTGCCCAACGGACCAACCCAACGGGCAAGACCGGCGGCATCCTGGAGGCGCTCGACGGTGCCGATGCATTGGTCGCGCTGTCCCAGCCCGGCCCGGGTGTGATCACTCCCGATCAGATAAGCGGCATGGCGCAGGATTCGATCGTGTTCGCCTGCGCCAACCCCACCCCCGAGATCTGGCCGTGGGAGGCGCATGGGGCCGGGGCGCGGGTGGTGGCAACCGGTCGTTCTGACTTCCCCAACCAGGTCAATAATTCGCTTGGCTTTCCGGCCATCTTCCGCGGCGTGTTGGATGTCCGCTGCACCCGGATCACGGATGAAATGTGCATCGCTGCCGCACAGGAACTGGCACTGGTCGCGGAAGAGAAGGGCCTGGATGCCGAGACCCTGCTCCCAACCATGAACGATTGGGAGGTCTTCCCACGAGTCGCGGCGGCGGTTGGCATGAAGGCACAGGAACTTGGGCTGGCCAGGCTTCAGGCCTCGCGCCAGGATCTCTATCAAAGCGCCCATGACCGCATCGAGCGCGCCCGCAGCATCGTCGAAACCAGTATGGAGCGCGGCTTCATCAAGGAGCCGCCGCCGGAGGAGACGCTCATCTTCGGCGGTTGAGCGCAATCGCCCACTGTGATTCGGGGGTCCAGGATCACCGGTCTGGGGCATAATCAAGGCGCTAGGGTATGCCCGGCATCGGGCGCCGAAGGCGCATGACTCCTAACACCCCTATGGAATACGTGATCGAAACCCGGCAGCTCAGCCGGCATTTCGGACCGATTTGGGCGGTCCGCCAGCTTGACCTTGCGGTGCAGGCCGGCGAGATCTACGGGCTGCTGGGACCGAACGGCTCGGGCAAGACTACCCTGATGCGCATACTGATGGGATTGGCCAAGGCCGACGGCGGGGAGGCGGTGGTGCTCGGCCACCGGGTGCCGGATGCCGCCCTGCTTTCTGCAATTGGCTACATGACCCAGGCCGAGGCGCTGTATGGCGACCTGAGCGCGGCCGAGAATGTCCGCTTCTTTGCAGCGCTATTAGGGACGAACTCGCGGGCTGCCATCGACGCGGCGTTGGAGCTGGTGGATCTGGCCGACCGGGCGAACGACCCGGTCCGGACGCTGAGCGGCGGGTTGCGGCGCAGGGTATCGCTGGCCTGCGCGTTGGTGCATCGGCCACGGTTGCTGATCCTGGATGAGCCGACGGTCGGCGTTGATCCTCAGCTCCGAGCCTCGTTCTGGGAGCATTTCCGGCGTCTGCGCGACCAGGGCGTGACGTTCCTGATCTCCAGCCATGTGATGGATGAGGCCGACCGCTGTGATCGTTTGGGGTTCATGCGCAGCGGCCGCTTGATTGCCGAAGGCTCCCCGGGCGAGCTTCGCAGCCGCAGCGGCGCCACCGATCTCGAGCAAGCCTTCCTCACACTCGCCGAGGCGCCAAGTGCAGCCTAGCCGAGTAGTGTCCATGACCCGCCGGCTGGTGATTCAAATCCGGCGCGATCACCGCAGCGTCGGCCTGCTGCTGGTCGTCCCGATGATCGTAATGGGACTGCTGGGATACATTTTGCGGCTTGACCGATACGATTTGCGTGTCGGTTTGGTGTCGACAGACCAGGGCCTCCCGACGCTGGCCGGAGCCCTCTCGGCCACTGAAGCGCTGAACTCCAGGATGGAGGACCAGGGCGGCCTGACCATCGAGGAATTCAATCGGGCCGAGGCTGAGCAACTGCTGCGTGATGGGCAATTGGACGTCGTGCTGGTATTGCCGGAAGGCCTGTTCCGATCGATGCTCGACGGTAGTGAAGCACGGGTTGAGGTCCTGGTGGAGGGTTCCAATCCCAGCCAGGCTGAAGCGCTGCCCGCACAGATCGGCGCGATGTTGAACCAGGCGGTCCGCGAATTCAATCCGACGCGGCAGGGGGCCGAAATCCAGGTAGAGACGCAATATCTGTATGCCGGCCCGGAGTATGACTTCCTGGACTCATTTGCTCCGGTCTACATCGCCTTCTTCGCCTTTTTCTTCGTGTTCCTGTTGACCGGGGTGTCGTTCTTGCGCGAGCGGACGCAAGGCACGATGGAGCGGCTGCTGGCCACGCCGATCACCCGCATTGAGATTGTCTTAGGCTACATGCTCGGTTTTGGTTTCTTCGCCCTGATCCAATCGGGGGTGATCCTGTTCTTCACGATCCTGGTGTTGAAGATCCGCTACGTGGGCGACCTGGCGCTGGTATTCCTGCTGCTGGGGCTGGTAGCCATCGGTGCAGTGAACCTGGGGATCTTTCTTTCGACGTATGCCCGCACTGAACTGCAGGTGGTGCAGTTCATTCCGATCGTGATCGTGCCGCAGGCACTGCTATCCGGCATGATCGTGCCGGTCGACCAGCTACCACAGCTGCTGCGGCTCGCCGCTCACCTCATGCCGCTGACCTACGCCAATCGGGCCATGACCGATGTCATGATTCGGGGCTTTGGGCTGAGCGGCGTGGCCGGCGACCTGGCGGTGCTGCTTGCGTTTGCTGTCCTGGCGCTGGTGTTGAGCGCCACTACGCTGCGGCGCCAATTCATCTGAGACTGGCAGGCAGCGGCACAGCTGCATGGGGAGCAAAGAGGCTAAGCGGGCGAAAGCCGAGGCATGCTGATGCGCACCAGCACGGCTCGGTGGTCCGAGACAGGCAGCTCATCTGCCGACAGGTTGCGGGCCTCCACCACCTGCCAGTCGGGTTCGGCCCGGTGCAGGAAGAGGTAGTCCAGTCGGCTCCGGCGCAGTGGCGATCCCCACGGCCAGCGCAGGATGTGGGTGGTGGCGTCTGCCAGCGGGTGGAGTACTCGAAAGGTGTCCAGCCAGCGCCGGCGGGCCGCCTGAATTTGCGGCGTGTGCTCGGCGGCGTTGAAATCGCCCCCGATCACCGCCGACCGGGTGCCGGTCACCGTGGTCACCCACTGGTGCAGATCGTGCAGCTGAGATGCGTTTTGCGATTGAAGCAAGCCCA
>CAZGCX010000024.1:0-18307 GCA_964524585.1 uncultured Anaerolineaceae bacterium | reverse complement strand
TCGACCACTTCTCGCTCGACATTGGTCATCCGGCTTCGGGGCAATCCGGACCGCAGCTCGATCCCACGCTCGGCCAGGGTTTCCTTTAAGTATTCCAGTGCGGCTCGAGCAATTCCCAGCGCCGAGGCGGACACCAACGGGCGCGTGGCCTCAAAGGTCCGCAGCACCCCCTTGTAGCCTTCGGTCGATTTCTGCTTGGTCTCGACCGAACCCAGCATGTTCTCGAATGGGACCCGGCAATCCTGCAGCACGATGGATGCGGTGTCGCTGCTGCGGATGCCGAGCTTCTTCTCGACTTTGGTCACGGTGCAACCCGGGGTGTCCGCCTCCACCACGAAGGAACGAATTCCCTTTCGGCCGGCATCTGGGTCGATGGTCGCCCAAACAACCACGAAGCCCGGGGTGTCGACCAGCGACTTGTGCCCACCGGTCACGAAAATCTTCTCACCGTTGAGCACCCACTCATCGCCGTCTCGCACTGCACGGGTCTTGATCGCCGAGGTGTCCGACCCGGCCTGAGGCTCGGTGATCGCCATGGCGGAAAAGACCGGCTTCTCGCTCTGGAACCGGCCGAGGAACTTCGCCTTCTGCTCCGGCGTTCCAGCGGCAGCCACTGCTGCCGCACCAAGCCCACCACGCGGCGTGCACAGGTACAGGCCGGCGTCCCCCCATGAGAGCATCTCGACATAGTGCGCCATTTGCTGGTAATCGAGCCGGGGTTTGCCGTCCCCGTCCGACTGGCGCGGCGCCATGGTCATGCCGCCTGCGGCTTGCAGCGCCTGATGCATGAAGTTGATGTAGTCCCAGGGAATCTCGTGTTCATGTTCGTCGTAGTAGCGGGCCGCGGGCCGCATCATCTCGGTTGCTACTGCCTCGATCATGTCCACCGTTTGTTGAATGGACTCGGGGATGTCGAAACTGATCATGCTCGGCTCCTCAAACCATGGCCAGGCCGGTGAAGGTCGGAATGCCGCGGGCGTCACGCATCCAGCGCTCGACCGGATGCTCGCGAATGTAACCGTGACCTCCCAGGATCTGCACGGCCCGATCGGTGACCATCATGGCAGTGTCAGCCGCACCGGACAGCGCCAGATAGGCACTGCGGCTGGCATCGTTCCCCTGATCGATGTCCCAGGCTGCCTCCCACACCATCAACCGTGCGCCGTCAATCTCGGTCGCCATCTCGGCCAACATGAAAGCGATGGCCTGCTTCTGGGCGATCGGGCTGCCGAATGCCTGGCGCTGCTTGGCGTAATCCAGCGCATACTCGTAGGCCGCGCGACTGACGCCGACTGCCAGGGCCGCATTGGCAGCCTGATTGGCGGCCAGTGCCTGGCCGAAGTCCAGCTCAGGCAGCCGGGCAGCGCCAGGAACCTCAACCTGGTTCAGCTCCAGCGCGAAGGTCGGCAGTGCGTGCAGGCCCAGCAGCTGCTCCCGGTCTCCGATCGTAAGGCCTTCGCTATCCGCCGGGACAACGAAGGCCGCTGGCCGGCCATCGAGCTGCGCAAAGACCAGCATGGTATCAGCCGTAGCGGCGAATGGGACCGAAGCTTTGCGACCGCTCAACCGGTAGTCGCCGTTCACCGCGGTAGCGGTAGTCCGCATCTCTGCGGGGTAGAAGTCGAAATCTGGCTCGATGAACGCGGCCGGCAGCGGCTTCCATTCGTCGCTGATCGCGGCTGAAATCAAATCCGACTTCTGTTGCTCGGTGCCGCCGATCAGCACCGGCAGCAGGTAAGCAGCCGGGCTCATCACGGCCAGCGCGGCCGCCAGATCCCCCCAGGCCAGCTCCTCTGCAGCCAGGACGCCGGTCAATGCCGAGCGCTCGCCGAACCCGCCATACTGTTCCGGGATACTGGCTTGCAGCAGGCCGAGTTCCCAGCCCTTTTGGATCAACTCCGCCGGCGTCGACCCCGACTCGTCGGCCTCGTGCGCGGCTGGTCGCAGGTCGTTGGTCGCAAAACGCCGCACGGCCTCGATCAACATCTTCTGCTCCTCACTGGGTTCGAATCCAAACATGTCGCTCTCCTAATGGAGCTGCTGGTGTTCTGCCAATTCCACGGTCTGGGGGATCACCTGACCGCCGTCCGCAATTCGCCGATAGCGCCAGGGCGCAGCGGTCCCTTGTTCCAGCTGTTCCAGGTCGTCGATCGCCAGGTATCCGCGCTGCTGTAGGTACTCAACGTAGGCACCGGCCTCCTCGAGCGCCAGCAAGCGATGATACCCGGCGGTCTCACCGAACAATCCGTCTGTCAACTCGAAGACTGTGTGCGGCTGATCCAACAACTCCAACACCGTGCCGAGCCGATCGCGGTACAGCCCCCAGATCTCGCCGATCCGGTCGGCTAGGTTGGTGAACGGACGCTCGTGGCCGCCGAGGACCAAGCGAATTCCCCCGGCCATTCGCCAAGTGCTGCGCAGCGAATCCAGATAGTGGCCCATCCCGGTGTTAAGTGACAGCCGCTCGGGCGCCAGGTGCGGGCTGATCACCGGCAGCACGTGGTCGGCGGACAACAGCAGCTCATCGCAGCGGATCACCACCTGGCCGGCAGCGTGCCCCGGTACGTGGATGATCTCCAGCGGGCCGAGCCGCATCCCCGCCGCTTCGAACGAGAAATCGACCTGCACCGATCTGAACAATTGCTTGCCCAGCAGGTACATGTCGAGCAGGTCCTGCCGCTCGTTGGCGGCCACACCGGTCTCGACGAAGTACTGACGCAGCCGTCCAGCAGTTGTCGCCACCCGCTCCTCGTAGCCGGTCAGCACTCGCAGATCCAGCTCATGCACCCCGACCAGAGCCGGGCTGTTTTCCCGAACGAAGTTCAGCCCACCGAAATGATCGATATGGCCATGGGTGATCAACACATGGGTGAGCTCCCCCCACCCGACCGGCTCCCCATAGTCGATTCGGGCCTGGGTCAGTCCGTCCTCCAACTGCTGGTTGCAGTCGCCAAAACCTGAGCCGACGTCGACCAGCGCTCGTAAATCACCCGCAATCACCAGATGTGCGTAACCCTTCAGATCTGGGAACAGATCCAGTGGGATTCGGTATACCCGTGTTCCGGCGCGAGTGATGAAGACTTCCAGCGTACGGTTCATCGGTGGTTGGAGTGCGCCCGCAGGCCGTCCAAAAACAGGTTGGCGAATCGATCCGCCAATTCAGCCGGTTCCAGGCGCCCGCCGTCTCGATACCAGGTGACCAGCCAATTCTGCACGCCCAGCAGAGCAAGCGAGACGACGATCTCATCGGTGGTTCGGAACGCTCCGCGCTCCACTCCTTCCCGGACGATCTCACGCCAGTACGCCTCGAATCGGTCGCGTCGCTGGATGTGGGCCTGACTGAGTTCGGGATCGAGGTTGCGGTGCTCGAGCAGCAGCACGGCCGCCAGGTCCGCGTTGCTCGTGACCCGATCGATGTAATTCCGCATCGCCAGGCGAAGCTTTGCCTCCGGCGAGAGCGGCGACTCGACCACCGACTTCAGGTCGCTGATCAGTACGTCTAGCGCCTCGTCCAGAATCGCCAGCAGAATCTCCTGCTTGCTGTGGATGTGGTGATACAGGCTCGCCTTGCGCAGATGAACCGCTTCGGCGATGTCTTGCATCGAGGTGGCGTGATAACCCTTCTTGCGGAAGATCTGCGCCGCCGAATGAATGATGTCTTCGCGATGGATGGTTTGTGGGGCCGTTTTCTGCACCAACTGCGCCTACTACCCTACCGAACGGTCGGTAGGGGGATTGTAGCATAGGGGAATGGCGACGTAAAGCGCGGCGTGAATACCTGGCGTCTTGCTGGGCGAGGGAGGTGCGGTGTGAATACCTGGCTTCTTGCTAGGCGAGGGAGGCGCGGTTTGAATCGCTGGCGCCCTGCCGGACGAATGAGGTGCGGACTACATCTGCCCGATGGGAAATGGTCCAGCCGAACCAAGCCGGAACAGGCGGGCCGACTGTGGCCCGCTTACCACCAGATGTAGTACGAGTCGCGGGTCAGAGCCGAGAGATCGGCAAAGACGACGGTGTATTCCAACGCTACACGGGTGCCCGGAAGCTGATCGGGGAGATCGAGGGTCGTGGTCGTCACCCCATTGTGGTCGGTCAGCGGCAGCATCATGAAACGGGTCGTGCCGGCCAGATGAACGGTGAGCAGCGTTGCCGCGCCCTCCACCGGATGGAAGTTCTGATCGCTGACGGACAGGTAGACGGACTGACGTTCGCCCGCGCTGACCAGCGGTTCTCGGACCGAAGCACTGAGGCGCAGTGCCAGCACCCGGTACTGATCCGGATCGCGGGGAGCCACCGGCGACAGCAGCGCGGGCGAATAGCCCATTTGCTCGAAGTGCTGGCGACCCAGCGGTCCAACCCGGATGTGCCCGCCAGGCTCGGCCTGCGGAGTCCAGTCCAACCGAAAGGCCTCGAAGTACTGCACTACCTGCCCGTCCTCAATTCGGAACTCGGTGACCGGTAGTCCGAAGGCCTGCGGGCCGCCGTGGCTCTCGTAATACTCGAGGAACGCGTGACACACCTGATGCCCGGACTCCGCATAGTATCGGCATCCTGGGCTGCGTCCGATTGGAAAGCCCCCGCCTCGGATCGGCAGGTCCCAGCCTCCCACCAGGATCCCCAGCTCCGCCAACCGCACCTGCGCTTCCCCACCCTGGACGCCAGGCGTCAACTCCAGTCGAGCATTTTCCAGATATTGAATGAGCAGCCCGGAGTGTGGGTCGACAAACGACTCCGTAATCGGGAAGCCCAGCAACTCTGGCCCGCCGCGCCGATCATAGAAGTCCACAAAAGCCGCATCCAGCGTGTGACCGGTCTCGGCGTAGTAGCGACCCGTGGCCTGGGCCATCGCGGGCAAAACGGCGACCAACGCCAAACACAGCGTGATCCCCGCCCCTCGCAAGAGGCGGCAGCTTTCCACTCTCATGGACCGACAATCTTACTCCGCAGGGAACCTTGAGCAAGCCGGCGGTAATGCGCTAAACTTCTCTCATGATCAGCCCTCGAATTCCCCTGGCGAAGCAGGCCTGGGCAGAGCTGACTCTTTCAACGGCGGCCTTCGGGGCCGCCGCAGTCGGTCTGGCCATTTGGCCGGGGCTGATCACCGCCGCCATCGCCGGTGTGATCGGCACGTTGTGGGCGGCATTGCTGATGTTCTTTCGTGACCCGGAGCGCCGAGCACCAGATGATCCAAGCGCGGTCCTGGCGCCCGCAGACGGCCGGGTGATGGAAGTGGAGACCCTCGAAGAACCCAACTTCATCCGGGGCCCAGCAGCCAAAATCGGAATCTTCATGTCCCTGCTGGACGTGCACGTAAATCGCGCGCCACTCAAAGGGACCATTGAGTGGACCAAACATGTGCCGGGCCGCAACCTGCCGGCTTTTCGGCATGATGCATCCACCCGCAATGAGCACAATCTGATCGCGATGATCCACAACGGGCGGCGGGTACTGGTCAAACAGATCGCCGGCGTCATGGCCCGCAGGATCGTGTGCAGCGTTCAACCCGGTCAGACGGTGCTGGCGGGTCAGCGACTGGGGATGATCAAATTCGGATCGCGGGTGGAGGTTTTCCTGCCCGTCGACTCGACGCCGGCGGTGAAAGTGGGGGATCAGGTCCGAGGCGGCGTGACGGTTATCGCACACCGAACAGCATGACTCAACTCCAGCGTCGCTACACCTTTCGACTGGCCGATCTCGTCTCCTTTACGACGCTCGCAGCTGCGATCGCCGCGATGGCGCTTTCTATTGAGGGGAACCTGCAGCTGGGCGCGTACCTGATTCTGACCGGGTACTTGTTGGACGGTGTCGACGGAGAGGCCGCCCGCCGGCTGGGAGGTTTCTCAGAGTTTGGAACTCAGCTGGATTCGTTGATCGACGTGGTGCACTTCGGCGCAGCGGTTTCGATCCTGGTCAGTCAGCACTTGAGGGCCGGGCCAGTTGGCGGCTGGCCAACCTGGGTGCTGCTGTCTGGATACATGTTCGCCAGTTGCTTCCGCCTGGCCCGTTTCAACTTGGCGGCACATGCGATCGACAAGCGCGAGACGGTTGGTCTGACGATCTCAACCTCCGGCGCGTTCCTGACCATGGCGGTCCTGGCGCACCTAAAGCTGACCCAACCCTCCGGCTCCGACTGGGTGCTCCTGCCGATGCTGGCCGGTGTCTCGCTGTTGATGGTCAGCCGGGTTGCCTTCCCGGACCTCAAGGGTCTCCCCCGTTATCGGGTCCCCACCATCCTGACCTTTCTGCTCGGTGGCCTGGTCGCCGTATGGCTCTCGCTGGAGGTTGGGCTATTTACCATCTGGGCGATCTATGTTGGCTTCGGCACCTTCCGCGCCGCGTTGCGGCGCGTCACGCGGCGCACCACACCACTTGACTCCCGACAGGAGAGCGTCAACCAGCGCTCGTCCGCTTGACGCTCTGAACTGGGAGGCCATCGATTCCCGTTTTGCAGCAGGTTGAGGGGCGGTTCCTAGCCGCGTATGCCAAGCTCTTGGCCCGCACCTCACGGCTGGTCACTTCCGGGGATCAGTATCTGGACCAAGCGCTGGCCACCGGGCGGCCGCTTTTGTTCGCGGTGTGGCACGGTCAAACCCACTTGCTCTATCCGTTGATCCGGGGGCGGATCGACCTGAGCCGTATGGTGTTGATGGTGGTCGATGATGATCGCCGGCATGTTCTGGAGAGTTTTGCCCGGGCTATCAAACTCGATCCCTACCCAATTGGAAAAGCCGACAACTCAATGGCCGGGGCGCGCAACATGATTCATCTGGTCCGGCTGCTGCAAGACGGCCGCAGCTCATACATTACGCCAGACGGGCCGGACGGCCCGGCAAGGGTCGCCAAGCCCGGGGTGGCCTTCCTGGCCTCACGCGCCGGAGCGCTTGTCCTTCCGATCGCTTCCCATTCGCCGGGCGCGTATCACCTTCGACGCTGGGACCGCTATGCCCTACCGTTGCCCTTCGGCCGGATTTATGTCGCCATGCGCCCGCCGATGAGCCTGGATCGAGGGGGGGATGAGCCCGCTTTCCTGCAGAAGCTGGAGCATGAGCTTGATGCGGCGTTGGAACTGGCCGAGGCGATGCTGAAGAGGAGTTAGGTTTAGGGAGACCAAGTGGCGAGGGGGAGACTTGAACTCCCAACCAAGGGCTTATGAATCCCCTGCTCTGCCGTTGAGCTACCTCGCCAAGTCCATTTAGCCGCAGCCGAAGTTCCACAGAAACTGTCCGCGGATTCAGCACGGGCGATTATATCAGCGGCGAATTCTGCGTTCAGCTGTCGCTCAACATTGGCATTTGGATGCCGTGTCGGCGGGCGGCGGCGATTGCCTCCGGGTAGCCGGCATCTGCGTGCCGCACGATCGCCAGGCCCGGATCGGTGGTCAACACCCGCTCCAGCCGGGCCGCCGCCTGGTCCGTGCCGTCGGCCACGATCACCTGTCCCGCATGCTGCGAGAAGCCGATCCCCACGCCGCCGCCGTGATGGAACGACACCCAGGTGGCGCCGGCAACCGCGTTCAACATGGCGTTCAGCAGCGGCCAATCAGAGATTGCGTCGCTGCCGTCCAACATCCCCTCAGTTTCTCGATTGGGGCTGGCAACGCTGCCTCCGTCCAGGTGGTCGCGACCGATCACGATCGGCGCCGAAACCTCGCCCCGGGCAACCAACTGGTTGAAGGCCAGCCCGGCCCTGGCGCGCTCGCCGTACCCCAGCCAGCAAATGCGAGCCGGCAGCCCCTGGAACTGCACCCGCTCTCTGGCCAGCTTGAGCCAACGGTGCAGATGCAGATCATCCGGAAACAGGGACATGATCTCCTGATCGGTGCGGTAGATGTCCTGGGGATCGCCGGAGAGGGCCACCCAGCGAAACGGCCCCTTTCCCTCACAGAACAGCGGCCGGATGTAGGCCGGCACGAATCCCGGGTAGTCGAACGCCGCCTCGAGTCCGCCCTCGTAGGCCCGTTGGCGCAGATTGTTCCCGTAGTCGAACACTACCGCCCCCTGCGCTTTGAGTTTCAGCATCGCTTCAACCTGCCGGGTCATTGAGGCGATGCTGCGACGTTGATACTCCGCCGGATCCTGCTCCCGAAGTTGATTGGCGGCTTCCAGGCTCAGTCCGTGAGGCACATAGGCCAACGGGTCATGCGCTGGGGTCTGGTCGGTTACCACGTCCGGCCGGACCCCTCGAATCGACAACTCGGTGAATACGTCCGAGGCATTCCCAATCAATCCCACCGATCGAGGTTCACCCGCTTCCTGAGCCTGCTCCAGAGTGGTCATGGCTTCTTCGAGGGTGTCGACCACCTGGTCCACATAGCCGGTCTCCAGGCGGCGCGCCGCGCGGGCAGCATCAACTTCCACGATTAGCCCCACGCCACCATTCATCGTGATCGCCAGTGGTTGCGCCCCACCCATGCCTCCCAGACCGGCGGTCACCACCAGCTTGCCGCGCAGGCTCTCCCATCCCTGCTGCGCAGCCAGTGATCCCAGCGTCTCATACGTGCCTTGCAGGATGCCCTGCGTACCGATGTAGATCCAGCTTCCGGCCGTCATCTGGCCATACATGGTGAGGCCCAACGCCGCCAGCTTCTCGAATTGCTCCTGGGTGGCCCAATGCGGTACAAGGTTGGAATTGGCGATCAACACCCGTGGCGCTTCCGCATGGGTGTGGAAGACCGCTACCGGCTTACCGGATTGAATCAGCAGCGTCTGATCCCCCTCCAGCTGCCGCAGGCTGCGCACGATGGCATCGAACGCCTCCCAGCTGCGGGCGGCCTGACCCCGCCCGCCATAGACGATCAGCTCGTCCGGCCGCTCGGCGACCTCCGGGTCGAGGTTGTTCATCAACATCCGCAGCACTGCTTCCTGCTGCCAGCCCTTGCAGCTCAATTGGGCACCGCGTGGCGCTCGGACGGTCCTGGGTTCAGTCATTGGGATCACCTCGATCGAGTGCGATGGCGTTCAGCATCGTTGCGACAAGTTGCGAGTTCAGGTTCCGGAGGAGTTCGGCGCCCTGGGTAGCGATAGCACTCAGCATCGGTGCGACAGGCCGCGCAGACTGTCGCCGCTAGAGATCG
This sequence comes from uncultured Anaerolineaceae bacterium, assembly GCA_964524585.1. Classification (GTDB taxonomy): domain Bacteria; phylum Chloroflexota; class Anaerolineae; order Anaerolineales; family E44-bin32; genus JADFRG01. Next base: position 9,234 of record CAZGCX010000024.1, on the reverse strand, counting down.
GTGCCGATCGCCCGCTGTGCGACGTACACCAGCTCTCCGCTGCGGATCAGATCGGCAAGCACAGCAATATCCGGACTGAGCGGTCGATCGCGCTCCAAAAACGCGACCGACTCACGGACCCGTGCAAACGCGGCGGCGGTTCCCTCCCCCAGCCTGGCCGGACCGTCTTGCCGGAGTTCGATCGCCTGCGCGGCGGTCAGGTATTCGACCGCCAGGATCTGAGTCAGGTTCTCCAACACCTCCAGCGCGTGACGTGCGGCGTTTGCGCCCATACTCACGTGGTCTTCCTGATTGGCGCTCGAGGGGATGGAGTCGACCGAATCCGGGTGGGCCAAGGTCTTGTTGTCCGACACCAGCGCGGCGGCGGTGTATTGCGGCATCATCAAGCCGCTGTTCAATCCGCCGTCCTGCACCAGCATCGAAGGCAACCCATCGCTGAGTTCAGGTGCGGTCATCCGGAAGACGCGCCGCTCAGAGATTGCGCCCAGTTGCGCGGCGGCCACCGCCAATGTGTCCAGCCACAGCGCCGGCCCCTGCCCATGGAAATTGCCCCCGGAGACGGCATACGGCGATCCGCCGTCAACAAAGATCAGCGGATTGTCGGTGGCCGCATTCAAAGCGTCGGTCACCCTGCCGTGCAGAAACTCCAACAGGTCCCGCACCGGTCCGATCACCTGGGGCGTGCACCGCAGGCTGTAGGCATCCTGTACCCGCTCCGGTCGAGAATCCACCAGACGGCTGCCGCGCAGTAGCCGAATCAAGTTTCCGGCGGTCCGCCCCTGTCCGGGCTGCCGGTTCGCCTCCTGCAGGCGCGGGTCGAGCGCGGCTGTGATGCCCAGTAATGCCTCGTAGCTCATGGCCGCTGCCAGTTCGGCGTGGCGCAGCAGATCTTCCGCGTCGTGCAGGCCAATAGCGGCCGCAGCCACCATGAAGTTGGTTCCGTTGGTCAGGCCCAGCCCTTCTTTAGCCAACAGCTCAATCCGCTCAATCCCGGCGCGCTGCATCGCCTCACGGCCGCTCAACAGCTCTCCTTTGAACCAGGCGTGACCGCTGTAGTCGTCGCCCTCCCCTTTGGAAAGCACGGCCGCCAGATGGGCCAGCGGTGCCAGGTCGCCGCTGGCGCCCAGCGAGCCCTTGGATGGTATGTGGGGTGTCACGCCCTCGTTCAGCATTCGGCGCAACACGTCTGCCAGTTCGGGGCGCACGCCGGACAGCCCTTTTGCAAAGGTATTGACCCGGATAAGCATCATGGCCCGCACGATCTCAGGTGGGAGCGGCGGGCCGACTCCTGCCACCGCCGACAGAATAAGGTTACGGGAGAGCTGTCGTGCCTGCTCGGGCTGTATTCGGACCTGCGCTAACGGCCCGAAGCCGGTGTTCACCCCGTAGATGACCGAGCGCTCATCCGTCAAAGCACTCTCGACCCAGGCCTGGCTGGAATGCATACGCTGCATGACCTGCTGCGTCAGCGGCTGGACCGGGTCGGCCCGGCGCGCCACAGCAACCACCTGATCGATGGTCAGATCTTCACCGGTGAGTTCGATCATGGCGCCTCTTCTGGGTCTTGGGGTAGGTCGAGTTGGATTGTACTGCGCCTTCTGGCAGGCAAGGCACGCACGAGGGCGTGGTAGATTCGCAGCATCCGGGATTAACCTTGCTCTAAGTCTTCTCTGACGTTTTTCAGACGAACCTGCTCTAGCATTCTAGACAAACCAATGAGCAGGAGGACAACCATGGCTGAGTTAATTCGTTGGGAACCGTTCCGTGAGACCCGCAGGCTGCACGACATGTTGGACCGGGCAATGGACCGATCTCTGTTGGACAACTTGTGGTTCGATGGCGGCAGCACTGGGCATCTAGCGCTTGACATGTATCAGACCGACGACGAGGTGGTCGTGAAGGCCAACATTCCGGGAATCAAACCGGAGCACATCGAGATCTCGGTGTCGGGTGACACCTTGACCATCCAAGGTGAGCTCAAGCAGGAAACCGACTCGGACAACGCCCAGTACATGTTGCGCGAGCGGCGCTACGCCAGCTTTGCCCGCTCGGTCACGCTTCCCAGCACCGTCGAGGCGGAGCAGGCCAAGGCCGAGTTTGAGCACGGGGTGCTCACGCTTACTCTGCCCAAGGCCGAGGAAGTCAGGCCGAAGCGCATCAGCGTCAAAGCCAAATAAGGTCCGCTTTGTGCACGGACGACGCGCCTGAGGGATCTCCCTCAGGCGCTTTGCTTTTGTGGCGCCGGCGACCGCTCGGGCAGTGGGGCTTTTAGGAGCAGCAGGCCGAAACGCAGCGCGATCACCATCAGCAGGGCACTGATGGCGTAGACCGCATTCGGCGATACGGCATCGAAGGCCAATCCGGCCCAAATCGGGCCAAGGATCAATGCCAGGCTGCGAGCGGACTGATAGTAGCCCAATAGTTGACCGCGCTCCCGGTTTGAGCCGAAGCGGGTGGTCAATGACTGCAAACCCGGCTCACTGACCCCCTGCCCGAACGCAAAGGGGGCAAGGAGCAGAGTGGTCAAGACCGGGTTGTTGGTTCCGGCCACTCCGGCAAACGCCAGGATCAGTGAAAGTTGCCCGACCAGCAGCAGGCGCCGCTCGCCTAGGCGTCGGACCAGCGGCCGCAGCAACGCTAGCTGGGTCAGCACCTGCATCGCGCCAAGAAAGGTCAGCATCAAGGCGATCAGCAGACTTGCATCGGCCCGGCCGCTGAACAGCACCTGATCTGCATACAGAGCAAAAGTCGCGGGAAGCGCCGAGAAGGCCGATGACAATAGAAACTCGGTGCCCAAGATCAGGGCCAGCGATGGCTGGTCTCGCAGCACTTGCAGCGATGGTAGCGAACGCCCTGCCCGAGAGGATTCGCCCCGCTCCTCCATCGGTAGCGACTCCCGCAGCGTGAAGGTGGTCAGCATCAGGGTCCCGGTAGTAATCACGGCCGCGCCGATGAACGGCGCGACGCTGCTGAACCCGCTCAGCAGACCGCCGAAAGCCGGCCCAAAGATGAATCCGACCCCAAATGCAGCCTGGAGCAGACCCAGTCCTTCTGCACGGTCCTCGGCGCTGGTGAGATCGCTGACGTAGGCCTGGGCGATGGTGAGGTTGCCGCCGGTGATGCCGTCCAGCAAGCGAGCCACGTACAGCATCACCATCCCGCCGGAGAGCGGGAGATTGAGTCCAGCGGCGTCGATCGCCCGGCCAATCGGCGCAGCGAAGATGAACAGGATGAACGCCAACACCGTACCCAGCTGGCTAATCATCAGCAGCGGCCGGCGCCCATAGCGATCGGAAAGCCGTCCGAGTACCGGCGCCGCCAGGAACTGCGCCCCGAAGAAGGCGGTCGCCAGCAGCGTGACCTGCGGGACGGTACCGCCGAATTCGCCCTCGGCATAAAGCGGCAGGATGGGGATGATCACCCCTGCCCCAAGGATGTTGGTGAAGATAATCAGCAGAATAGGGAAAAGCCGTTTGATCATGCGACGCTTGCCTTGCTCACCAGTTCTGTCATTTCAGGGCGAGCGAGACCGGCGAATTATAAGGGGCACCTGGCTCTTGGCTCGGTCAAGCTGGCCGCAGCGGAACGCGCGGCATCGGGGCGAGGCGCGGGCGCCAGCCTGCCGTCCAAACGGTACGATCCGGCTAGCGGACGGCGGGAATCCGGCTTTCGAGAGGCAGCCGTTAATGTTGGCTTGGTATGATAGTGGGTAGCCAGGCGTGTGCAGGGGCGACTTTACAAAGGAGCAAGTTCGAATGAGTGACGCGGACAACGGCGATACTGCAACGGTCTACGCGAAGGGCGAGTGGATCGTTCACCCTGCATACGGTGTCGGCCAAGTCCACAAGAAGGAAACCAAACGGGTCGACGGTGAGGAGATTGAGTTTTACCGGGTAGAAGGCGACCAAACGACCTACTGGCTGCACGCCGACCGGCCCTCAGAGAGCAACGTTCGTCGACTTTCCACCAGCAAGCAGGTGCGTCGCGCCCTTCGTCTGCTGCGAAAGCCGCCGCGCGAAATGGACCCGAACTTCCGCGAGCGTCGCAGAATCATCAGCGAGGTGATTGCCAAGGGCTCGCTGCGCTCACTGGTCACGCTGATCCGTGACCTATGGGGACGAAAGCGCGACAAGCGGCTGAGCGACACCGAGCACATCGCGCTCCAGCGGTCGATGGATCGGTTGACGGCCGAGTGGGCGGTTGCGGAGTCGGTCTCCGCCGAGGACGCACAGGCGGAGCTGATCAGCATCCTCGATTCCGCAGAGCACAAACCAGACTAGCCTCACCAGACGCTGCATCGCGATCACTTCGGCCGCGATCGCGTCCCAACTGCTCTACACTTCTCCCGGTGGGTATTGCCGCGCCGGTTCGATCGGAAACGCTGGCACGATTTGAAAATCAGCTGATCGTGGCGAATGCAACCGGCGGTGCGTGGGATTCGCGCTCGGAGGTTGAGCCCTACGTGGTCTTTTGGGGTTGGAGCGATTTTCCCGCGGCGGGCTAATTGGATCCGGATTGCTGGTCGCGCGATTCGATGCCGTTGATCAGCTTCTGCAGTTCCTGGTCCAGCTGCTGGAGTGCATCGAGAAGATGCGGCCGCAACTCCTGCACGGTCTGCTCCCCCGCCTCGCGAAGCGACTTGCCGGTGTCCTGCGCGGCATGCTGCACCCGGTCTGACTCGGCGGTCTGTTTGATGGCTGCGCCAACCTGCTTGACCAGGGACTCAAGTCCGCTCTTCATCTCCTGGGCTTGATCGCGAACCTGCTCGTCCTTCCAAGCCGCCTCGACGGTCGATGCCAGGCTCTCGCCCAGCTTTTCCAAGCGGCTCCCAACTTCCTTCCAGGCATCTGAAGCCGACGAAGCCTCGGGGGTCTCCCCGCCACCTGCTTTCTGATCTTCCATATTGCCTCCGATCACAATGTAGTCCGCCAAATGCGGAGGGATGCTGCGGAGGGTATCAGCCGCCCTCTTCCACCACCTGTATGGTTCCCACCCCAAGGCTGACACTGATGTCAAGCCCAATCGTACCGCTTTGGGCGGCGGGCGAGTTTGCCACCCCGTCGGCAAGCTCGTAGCCGGATGGAAGTGTTAGTGACACCAACCCCCGCGATAGCTGTATGCGAACACTGGCTCCCATTGGGACCACGATCCGCAGCGCGCCCACGCCGCCCTCCAGCTTGGCGCTGACCGGTCGAGAGGCAAACTTGAGCTCGGCCTCCCCCACGCCCAGGCTCGCGTTCACGCGCTGCACGTTGAGGCTGGTCAGGTCCAGCCGCATCAGTCCCGCCCCAAGCTCAGCCTGCAGCTCGAGCGGCACCTCGCCGTTGATTTCAAGCTCCCAGAGATGGCGGGTGTCTGGCAGGATCAGCCAGCCGCCGGAGCCGAATTCGTGTGACAGCTCAAGTACTGCCCGCCCAGAAAGCTGGCGGCGGTCAACCCTTACCTGTCCCCGGCCGAGCGGCGAAACCGACCCGCGCGCTAAGACTCCGGCCGGTGCACCTCCCTGAAGCTGTAGCTCGCCCACTGCCGGCTTCAGCGTCAGAGTGGCTGCGCTGCTCGCAGCCAGCGGTTCATTGATCTGCATACTCTCGGGTGATGATGGGCCAGCAGCGGTGAAGAGCCAGTAGCTGGCCCCAAAAGCTGCCAGCATCAGTACCAGAGCCAGCAAGTAGCTCCCAGCGGATCGCTTGGGGATCAACAAGTCGATTCCCAGGGCGACCAGGATCGCCGGCCAGAGCCGCAGCAGCATTTCCCACAAGCTCCACTCCAACAGCCCCAGATTGTTCAGAAGCAGGACTGCACCGGCCGACACCAGCAGCACTGGCCAGAACAGGCCGACTCTTTCTCGGTGGTTATTCACTGACCTCTCTCCCTCGCCGGAACAACATCAGTGCGCCAGCGACGATCAACAGAATCGGCCACAGCAGGTCGAAGTCCAACCAGCGCAGCCAGGAAATGTCGAGGCTGCGCATCAATAGGAATCCGCCAAACAGAACCAAGCCGGCTCCGATCCAGTTCCTCAGCCTGGGGTCAGCAGCGCGACTGGCTTCAGTGAGTTCCTTTCCAAATTCCTGAGCTCGATTTGCCAGCTGCTCCGCCCCACTCTCTACGCGTTGTTCCAGATCGGCTGACGCCGCTTCGGTAACGCCTGCCTCGCATGTCAATCACTCCTCTCGCAGTTCAGAGCGGAAATCGCCGTACGCTGACCGCCCAGACCCTTTCGGCCGAGCCACAGCCCACATCCAGTCGCCTGGCTGTGAATCAGCTGGATAAAGGTAATGGATCGATCAGGACTCAGGCGAGGATTTGCGTCGGCCACCAATCAGTGATTGCCCCAACATGATCAGGCCGAGCAAAATGAGCAACACCGGCCAATATGGGCCGAGCAGGTTTGCGCCACCCAAGAACGAGCTAAAGATCACGAACAGGAACAGACTAATCACGATCAGCCATGCTCCTGCCCGTAGGCTATCGGCGCGGCCACCTTCCAGCAACCCCATAATGAGCGTGCCGACCCCGACAAAGCCCGGAATCAGCGCCCAGGCGTAGGCCCAGCTCTCCCAGTTGCCAGTGGCCTCCTGCCAGAACAGCAACCCCCCGATTCCACCGACAATCGCGGCTGGGACAGCCAAACCCGGAACATTCGACAGGACGCCGAAGATCAGAATCAGCATCCCCACCCCAACGATGATCAGCGGCCAGGTGAAATTGTCTTGCACCCAGCCCTCCACCGTCGGGCTGAGGCGCAGCGCAAGCAGGGCGACCCCGACCAGCAGCAACGACAACCCACATCCAAAACGGACTCGTTCGCTTCCACTCATGTTTGTTCCACTCCAGTGCCCTCTATACATTGCGGCCACCAGATACTTGAGGCGGCCGCTACGATGCTGAACTTTCGCAGCCACGGACAGGCTGGATGGTTTTTTTACCGTGGACGGCTTCGCGGGTCATCTGTCAATTGTCATCATCAAAGGGGCAATTTGTAGTCATGGAACCCGGGCCGTGGGTTGCTGATGCTGGGAACTTCCAGAAGCGGGCTAAGTGCTTGCTCCCGATGCGCTCGCGAGCGCGGCAAACAGCTGCAGGAAGCTGGCCCGCGGCTCAGCTATCCGGTCTCCTTGCAACGATGTCGAACACGTGCCAGTGCTTCGGGCCGGCGCCCGAACCACCATCTTCTTCCCGCTCCTCTACGAACTCAACCACGAAGCCGCGGGCAAAAAGCTGATTCACTTGCTCTGCGGTGTGGAAGTTCATCTCGGGTTGGCTGGCCCACGAGTCGCGGACCCCGAACAGCTGTCCGGCGAACCTGCCTCCGGGACGCAGGTTGCTGGCGATTTCGGCCCACAGCCGGTCGAAGCTCCCCGGTTTGCAGAACGGCAGGCTGTAGCCGGCCCAGATCAGATCGGTCTCGGGGAGTTCGATCTGCTCGAACGACGCCAGCCTGGTCGCCAACCGAGGCTGGTGTTCGGCTCCGGCCACCGATCGCACGCGGGAGATTGCGCTTGGATGGCTGTCAATCGCCAGCACCCACCAACCGGCTTTGAGCATTGCCAAGGTCTCATTGCCCGGCCCACACCCCAGGTCGATCGCCTGCAGCAGTTCCGGTGCCGTTCGCTCCGCCTCAAACCGATCCAGCACATCCACCAGCAGCTGCTGTGGAGCGCGGCCCTCATGTCTCCGGTAGTATGCCTCCCAGCCAGCGGCGTCCGGGTCGGCTTGAGATTCGTCGGTCACCTTGTCAGCCTCCCCGGTGGATTCCAGCGAGCCAGCGATCTATCGATACGGCTCGAAGAACTGAATGCTGCCGATGATCTGTTCCCAGGCAGCCTCGAGTTCAGGCTGCGCCTCCGGATACTTGACCGTATCGAAGGGGGTGCCCAGGACCGAGTAGCCCCACCCGTTGGCTAAGATCATCGCCACACGCTCCGGAATCGGGCCATCCAGTGTGTCCAGGATTACGGTCGGAAAGCCGCCGACCGTGGTGTCCGTCCGTGTTATCAGCTCCGGATGGCCGTTGGCGATCATCCGCCCCTGCACGCGCTGTTCGAGTGTGCTATCACCCACCGGGCCGCCGAAACCGATCACGACATTCGCGTAGTCAGGCTGCCCCGGCCAGAATTCTCCGATCCGCGGACCGCCGACGAAGCGCCCCGGAAAGTCGAACGCCTCATCGCTCTGCCAGTCGGCCGGGATCAGTGCGCACCAGCCTTCAGTCAGGTTGACTTCGAGCCGGGTTCCCGGCTGTTCAGCCGGGCAGACCTCGCCTTCGGTTCGATATGCGACCCCGGTGACCACCGGCGTGAAGAAGCGAGTGGTGGCGGCGAGGCCGGCCCAAACCTGGTCGATCTGCTCGGTGTAATCGGGATCGCTGCTGCGATCCGGGTGAACCGTGATGCCATAGAGCGTGTCGTTGGTGCGAACGAAAATGGATTCGCCCGAAACCATCCCAATCAACGGCTGGACTCGCACCGCCTCTAGATTCATGGCGCCGAACACGGTTGGCTCGACGTTGACTTCGAGCTCCGGGGTGCTGTTCTGGGCTGCAACGTACTCCCCCCAACTCTGTGCATCGCGTTCGCCAGCGCCGCCTGGCGCCCCTATGACGTTGAATTCCACAATCAGCGCCAACCGATCCTGCCCAAACGTTGCCAGCGTCTCGCCGACGGCAAACACGTCAAGCCCAAAGTCCTGGGATTGCTCGAAACTATCGGGAAGCAGAAAACAATACCCGCCTGCCTCGCTCAGGTACTGGGCCTCTCCCGCGCCAGGTTCCACACACACGTCCCCAGAGAGCACTGGCGCCTCCGTTGGCTCAGCGGCCGGTGTCGGGGATGCCGCTACCGCGGTGGGCGGGTTGGCGGTCTCTGGCGCCTCAGTAGTTGGTGCAGCGGTGCTCAAGTTGCAAGCAGCTGCTGGTCCTGCAAGTGCGACGATCAAGATCCCTATTCGTTTCATTTTTCTCCTGGTAGCCCGATGATGGATGCCCGATTAACAACAGAAGCGCTCTCCCGGGCGCTTCGATGCATTATAAATCAGTAGATCCCAGAATGTCGCCCATAGCTTGCGGGTTGCCTCGACCGGGCGCGCTGCGCGCAGCCGAGCTAGCGAAAGGCACTCTAAGAACGCTCCGTTTGTCCCTTGGAGCCGACGCCAGGCCCGATAGAATCGGCCTGGTTCCAGGATTCCGATCTCCTGCCGCAGTATGAATGGGAGCGCACGGTGAGCATCATCGAA
>CAZGCX010000023.1:0-18484 GCA_964524585.1 uncultured Anaerolineaceae bacterium | reverse complement strand
CAGGGGGATCCGGGGTCTTCGCAGTTCTTCCTCTCCCTGGAAGACGAACTGATGCGGCTCTTCGGCGGGCAGCAGGTCTCCGGACTGATGGAGCGCCTGAATATCGACGACGCAATGCCGATCGCCCACCGGATCGTGAACCGCACCATTGAGCAATCGCAGAGCCGGGTGGAGGGCGCCAACTTCGATCGCCGCAAGCACCTGCTGGAATACGACGATGTGCTCAATCAGCAACGCGAAATCTTCTACGAACAGCGCAACCGGGTCTTTGTCAAAGAGGGGTTGAGTGAGGACATCGACCAGATGATCCGGGTCGATGTCGATGCGCATGTCAACGCCGCACTCCAGGATCCGGAGGGCCCGTGGCGTCTGCTGGCCTGGCTGGAGGAAGTGCAGCCGAGCCTGGGGGCCGAGACCGATCGGGCCTATCCCTCTTTCATGCTGAGCCTGCTGTTGGATTGGCTGCAGCACAAGGAAAGCGCCTCACAGGTCAGGGCGGCGATCATGGAACTGGTGGATGGATCGCTCGAGGCCCAGGCAGCCTACACCCGTGCGGCAGTGGAATCCCAGCTTGAGCGGACGCTGATCACACTGGAAGAGCAGGTGAAGCAGCGGGCCGACCTGGCCGATATGGCAATTGAAGGAACGCTGCTGGAGGCGGAGCAGGCCGGCGAGGCTCCCGACCCAAACCAGGTACTGGCGGCGGTCGAGAGCGCGGCCGGAATGCGGCTGCAGACCAATGGGCAGGTGCGCGAGCAGATCCAGCAGAACCCGGATCGATTTCGCGATCTGGTTCCACGGCTGATCGAAGCCAGCCTGGGTCTGCGGGTGTGGAATGGTCTGACCCAGTCGCTCGAGCGACGGGTCGGCCAGCAATTGGACCTGCAGGTCGAGGCCCCGATAGATTGGGATGCAGCGGAAGTGTCGCTCTTTGAGGCGCTGGCTTCCACCGAGCAGCTTCGTAGAGAGCAAATCCGCAGCGAAGTGCAGCGCGAACTGGAACAGCTGCTGCCGGACGGGGCGGCGGTGGATCGCAACGCCGAGCTCCGGGCGCTGGTTCAAATCAGCTACAGCAAACAGCGCGTATTCGACTCCCGCACCCATCAGGCACGCGAGCTGCTTCTGCCCCGCCTGTCGTACGCGCACTTCGCGGCCAAGCTGCTGGCCGATGACGAACCGGAGCAGATCTCGCAACAGGTCATGTCCCACCTGGAAGGGGCAAAACAAGCCATCCAGCGCGCGCTGGGTGAGTCTGAGCTGCACCGCATCGGTTTGCGCTCGCTCGATGAGCGGATTAAGGCCGAACTGAGGTCCAGCCTCGGAAGCGAGGCATTCGAAGAGGCGCTGAGCGCCCAGCAAATGCCGGAGACAATGCGCCGCCAGGTCGAAATGACAGTCGGCGCTGCGATCCTGCGTGAGCTTCACCGGCGTCTGCTGCTCGGTGTCGGCGACCGCCTGTGGGTCGATTACTTGACCGAGATGGAGGCGCTGCGAACCTCGATCGGACTGGAGGCCTATGGGCAGCGCGATCCGCTGGTGCAGTACAAGAGCCGGGCGGTGGACATGTTCCAGAACCTGTTGGCCACGATTCGAAGTGGCGTCGTGAGCCGCGCTTACCGACTGCAGGCATCTACACCACAGCCGGTGGTCCGGCCCGCACCAGCCCGCTCGGCGACCGACGTAAAAGGCCCAACCTCGTCCGGAAACAACAAGTCCCGCAAGCGGCGCCGACGCCGGCGCGGCGGCTGAACCTGCTGAGCAGACTTGGCCGAGCCGTCCCCCCAGTACGAACTCCAGCAGTCGCTGGCCGAGCTTCCGAAAATCGATCTGCATCGACATCTGGAGGGTTCGCTCAGATTGCAGACCTTGATGGAGGTGGCGCGGCAGGAGCAACTGGACCTGCCGCACGACCAGACGCAGCTGCGTGAACGGGTGCAGATCGGGGACGAGCAGCCGAAGACCCTGCCCAACTTCCTCTCCAAATTCCATGCGCTGCGCCAGATCTACCGGTCTCCCGAGATCATTCAACGAGTCATCGCCGAAGCCATCGAGGACGCGGCTGCCGACCAGGTGCGCTATCTGGAGCTTCGCTTCACTCCGGCAGCACTCTCCCAGGCCAGGGATTTTCCGCTGGGGGAGGTGATGGACTGGGTGGTGGAGTTCACTGGTGCGGCGGCCGAGCAGAATGAGCTGCGGGTTGGACTGATCGCCAGCGTGAATCGCCATGAACCAGTGGAGTTGGCCGAAATGGTGGCAGAACTGGCGGCCGAACGCCAGATCGATGGCCTCGACCTGGCCGGCAACGAACCTGACTTTCCCGCTGATTCCTTCGTTGACATCCTGCACTCGGCTCAGCAGGCCGGTCTCGGGCTGACGGTCCATGCCGGGGAGTGGACCGGGGCGGAATCGGTCCGCCACGCGCTGGAGGTCATCGGCGCCACCCGAATCGGACACGGGGTGCGTGTGATGGAAGACCCCGAGGTGGTCCGGCTGGCGCGCGATCGGCGGGCATCCTTTGAAGTCTGCCTCACCAGCAACCTGCATTCCGGCGTGATCGGCCAGATGGGTGAACACCCGCTCTCCGACATGATTGAGGCCGGCTTGCAGGTGACCTTGAATACCGACGATCCTGGCATCTCGAACATTCGACTGAGCGACGAGTACTTCACCGCGGTGGCAGAGCTTGGCCTGTCGACCGACACCTTGCGCGGCATGATCCTGACCGCTGCGCAAACGGCGTTTCTGCCGACCTCTGACCAGCGCGATTTGGAGCGTGAGCTGCAGGCCGAGCTCGGCCTCAGCCCGGCATCCAACTGATGAAGATCGGGGAGATCGAGATCTACCTGATCAGCGACGGGACGGTCTGGGTCGATCCGGGCGGCCCGTTTGGATTGGTGCCGCGCGTGCTCTACGGCGAGTTGATGCCTCCCGACTCACGTAACCTGTTGCCGGAGACCTTGAGCTCCCTGCTGGTTGTGTCCGAGGGGAAACGGATCCTGGTCGATACCGGATTGGGGACCCGACTGGATGAGAAGACCGTACGACGCTGGAATCTGGAGCGCCCGCAGGGCGACCTGGTGCAGGGCCTGGCACGCATTGGATTTGAACCTGGGCAGATCGACACCGTGATCTGCACCCACCTGCACAGCGATCACTGCGCCGGCAACACGCGATTGGAAGGCGAGCAACTGGTCGCTGCGTTTCCGAACGCTGAATACCTGGTGCAGCGGATGGAGTGGGCAGACGCCAGTCACCCGGACGCCCGCACCCGGGGGACCTATTTTGCCGACAACTTCGCACCCTTGTTGGCCGACGGGCGACTCCGTCTGCTCCACGGGGACACTCAGGTCACTTCGCATGTGTCGTGCGTCGTCACACCCGGACATACCCGCGGCCACCAGGCGGTGAGGCTGGAATCTGGAGAATGGTCCGGGCTGTTTGTCTCAGACATGGCGACCTACGCCATCCACATGGCCCGGACCGCCTGGATGACCTCATTTGACGTCGAGCCGCTGGAGAACATTCGCACCAAGCAGCGCTGGCAGCGTTGGGCGCTGGAGCGAGACGCCTGGCTGTTCTTCGTTCACGAGCCGATCATGCCGGTGGCCCGGCTGCGTCAGCAGGACGGCCGCTTGGATATTCAGCCGGTGGAACAGGCGGAGCCGATCACTGATGCGCTTCCCACTCCGCTACTGCCTGCTTGATCAGTTTACGAATGTCCTTGTCCGGGACCTGGTCGACTTCATAGCTCTTCACCCCGATCAACACTTTCACACCGCCACTGGCGTCTTGGATCAGCTTCACCCCTCGTGCTGAGGCCCCCGAGTTCTCCAGCGAGTGCTGCAGGATGGCGTCGATGGCTTGCACCATGTCTGAGGCCGACGGCCGGGGTCGGGGTGCCTCCCGCTTCGCCGGCTGCTGGAACCAACCGGCGAGGTCTGCCGCGGCGCTCGCCAGCCGCTCGTGCGAAGAGCGATCCGGGATATCGGCAGCCGACCGGAATTCGTTTGAACCGGACCGCACGAATAGCGCCCCGGTAATCGGGTCCCGGTGCAGTTCTCCCAGCAGGCTCTCCCCAGCAGCATCGGCCGACATCACGGCCAGCGCCGCCGCAGATTCGGTTTCCGGGTCGTGCTCCCCGGACTCGGCTGCCAAAGATTCGACCTCTGGTTTCGGAGATGCCACCTCCGTTTCCGGGCCGCCGCCCTCCGCCTCGCCTTCATCGGGGGTGGAATCGGAGTCTTCAGGCTCCGCTTCCGAGCCGCCGCCGTCCGCTTCGCCTTCATCGGGGGTCTCAGCCTCAGGCCGTCGGTTCAAAATCACCGCGACTGCCACCAACCCAGTGGCAATGCCCACCACGACCAGCAGGATCCCCAACAGCAGCTGCTGGTTCATCTCAACTCTGCCCCTGGAGGCTGGCAATTCGGGCACAGATGTGTCCCGCGCTGCCCGACTACGATTCGAACGATTTCGGTCCCGCAGACCGGGCATGGCTCGCCGGTACGGCCGTAAACTCGAAAGTGGTTCTGGAACTCGCCGCCGCGATATACCCAGTCGATGGTTGCGCCGTTGTGCCGAATCCCTTCTCGCAAGGCGGCGCGAATTCCGCGCCACAGCGCCCGGACGCGGGCGCTGTCCAGCGAGTTGCTCAACTGCAATGGGTGCAGTTTGGCGCGATGTAGCGCTTCGTCAACGTAAATGTTGCCCAGGCCAGCGATCACGTGCTGATCCAGCAGCAACGGCTTCAGCGCACGCCGATGGTCTGCCAGTAGGTGACCCAATTGGCTGGGACTGAATTCGTTCGATAGCGGCTCCGGCCCGAGTTCACCCAAGAGTGGATCGAGCCGATCCACCAGGTAAACCCGCCCAAACTTGCGGGCATCGCTGAAGCGCAGTTGCCAGCCCGAATCCAACTTGAAAATGGTGTGGTCGTAGGGGCCGCGCGGGGTGCCGGGGGCTGCCATCGCAAGATCGCCGCTCATCATCAGGTGAACGATCAGGTAACCTCGATCTAGCTCGATCAGCACAAATTTGGCCCGGCGGCCGACTTCACGGATTGTTCGGCCGCGGATTCTGCGCCGAAAGCTGGAAACAGATGGCTCTACCACATGCCGGGGCCAGCGAAGGCTGACCGACTGAATCCGTTGCCCAATCAGCGCCGGCACGCCGGCCACGCCGTCGCGCAGCGCCAATCGGATGGTCTCAACTTCTGGCAGTTCGGGCACGTTCGCGGATTATACAGTGGCGCCCATGCAGGGCGAATGAACCGAAAGTTGGACCGCGGCTAAGGGACGATCACCAGATCGCGTATCGCTTCCAGCTTGGCTGGGCCAATGCCTTCGACCTCCAACAGATCTTCCAGTCGTTGGAACGGACCGTATCGCTCCCGGTAGGACACGATGCTCTGCGCCAGTACCGGTCCGATCCCCGGTAGCTGCTCCAGCTGCGGCGCCCCTGCAGTATTGATCGGCACCAATTCGGAACTCGAGTCCAGCGCTATCTCACGCTGACCTGCAATCGGAACGAAGACTCGTTGGCCATCGACCAGCCCGGCGGCCAGGTTGAGGTTGTCCATCTCCGCATCTTCCGTGATCCCGCCTGCGGATTCGATGGCATCGCGAACGATTGATTCGGGCAGCAAGTCGTATACTCCGGGGCTGCGTACTGCTCCGGCAACGTGAATCCGGATCGGTGCTGGGGTTGCAGCGGGCAGCAGTTCAACCGGTGTCCCGCGCGGCTGCGAGATCACCAGGAACAGAACCCCTGCCAGGAGCAAGCCTATCAGCACCGCCCCGGTTTGCGACAGCAGCCGCGAAGAGAGGGACGTATCTGACATCGGCCGCTACTTATAATAACTGCGATGGCTGACTTCTACTCTGGGACTGGCGACGACGGAACCACCGGCCTGCTCGGGGAGGGGCGGGTAGCCAAAGATCATCCTCGGCCGCAGGCGTTTGGGGCGCTCGATGAGGCCTCCGCCGCGCTCGGCGCCGCCCGCGCGATCACGCTTTCGCCGCAGAGCGCGGAAAT
Organism: uncultured Anaerolineaceae bacterium; assembly: GCA_964524585.1. Classification (GTDB taxonomy): domain Bacteria; phylum Chloroflexota; class Anaerolineae; order Anaerolineales; family E44-bin32; genus JADFRG01. The sequence continues at coordinate 12,454 of CAZGCX010000023.1, read as the reverse complement.
CGTGCTCAAGGTGCAGCGTGATCTCTACCGAATCATGGCCGAAGTCGCGGCACACTCCGAGCATGCCGCTCGATTTCGCTCGATTGGCGAGCAGGATGTCCGCTGGCTGGAAGATCAGCTTAGTGAGCTAGCCAAGCAGGTTCCGCTGCCACGTGGGTTCGTGGTCCCCGGTGACTGCCCATCCGGCGCGGCAATCGATGTCGCACGGACTGTCATTCGCCGGGCGGAGCGCCTGGTTGTTGGCCTGAGCAACGCCGGAGAACTTGAGAACCCGCAGTTGCAGCGTTACCTGAACCGTCTATCTTCGCTGTGCTTCGCGCTGGCGTTGAGAGAGAATCAGTTGGCTGGGATCGAGTCGCCGAGTATGGCTAAGCACGACGCCGATGGATCGGATGAGGGGGACCAAAGCTCGGGCGCAAGCACCCAGAGCTCGGGCGCAAGCTAGCCGCCCGAGGCCTGCTCGACGGCAGTTTTAAGTTGATCAAAGGACGGGACAAAGCCCTTCGAAAACTGGGTCCCGTTGATGATGAACGACGGCGTCCCGCTGATGCCGTAGGAGAGTCCTAACGCTCGGTCGGCGTCGATCCGGTCCTGGTGGAGCTCTTCGCTGAGGCAGGTCTCGAAGCTGTTCATGTCCAGCCCCAACGTTTCGGCGAACGCCAACAGGCGCCGCTCGGTAAATGCGCCGACGTTTTCCCCGGTCTGATTTGCAAACAGGATGTCGTGATAGTCCCAGAAGCGTCCCTGGTCAGCGGCGCACAGGCTGGCGTTTGACGCTTGCACCGACTCGTTTCCGATAAACGGGTACTGCCGAAACTCGACCCGGACCAATCCGGTGGCCACCAGCTCCTGCTCGACCAGCTGCTCCGACTGCAGGTTGAATTGCCGGCAGGCCGGGCATTGAAAATCCTCGAAAATCTCCAACACAACTGGTGCGTCCGCCGCACCCATGCTGGTGCCCGATACCATTGGGCGCTGCCGGGTGGCAACCTCGGTCACATCGCCGACCGGGGTGAGGTTGGGGAGGACTAGCAGCCCGGCGGCCACCGCCCCGACCCCCGCCATGACCAAAGCCAGACTGACGATTTGGCGGCGTCGCTCCTGCGACCTTCGTTGTTTCAACTCCTCACGTTTGCCCATCCACCCCTCAAATCGGACTACGTCAGCGATTCTTACAGACCATTCGGCAACTGTAAAGCCTTATTCGCTCGGTTCTCGCGCGCCGACGCTCGTCGCCCACGATCCGGGATGGGCCGACCCAAACCTCACTCGCGGTTGATCAGGCTGGTATAGACCGGGAAGTTCTGCCCAGTGGTCTTGAACCCCAACCGTCGGTACAGCGACTGACTGGCGGTATTGTCAGCCTGCGTGTTGACGGAGAGCCGGCGCAGCGGCATGCCAGAGGCGGCGCGGATCGAATCCTGGACCAGCTTGCGACCCAACCCACGGCGGTGCCAGTCCGGCCGAACGGCCAGCCGTGCCAGATGGACGCTAAAGGGCGAACTGGTGGTGATCTGGTAGCCGGCGGCCACTCCGTCCAATTCGATCATGGTGGCGGAGGATGCCAGCCGCAGCGCGGCGCGCATTGAATCGGGTGACAGCCGCCACAGCGGGTCAAAAGCAGCCGAGTCAAGCTCAAGCACGGGTTGCAGATCGGAGCCGGTGATCGGCCTGGAGCTCGGCATCGGGCGGGTTGCGTCGGATTTGCGGTCCCCCGAGTCCCATTCGCCGTTCCGCCCACCGACTAGATCGAGTTCGAAGAAGACGACCGAGTTGGTCTGGTCAAACCCTGACCGGCGAAGTAGCTTGGCGAACCATCCATCGAGAGCCATGCCCGCCACTTGGGTGACCTGTTGTTCGAGCAGTTGCACGCGTGCCGCCTCCCACACCGCATCCCAGGTTGGTTGTGGCGCTTGAGCGGAGTTCAGCGCGAAGGCCCGCAGCCACGCGACGCCCGGAGTATCCGGGGGCGCGGCCAGGCAGGCCACAGGCTGTTGGCCCTCGAGGGCCAACAGGAATGGCCGCTTGCCGGTCAGTTCAGCCGGATCAAGCCAATCCAGGTGCAGGTGTTTGCGGCCGGCGGTGGACAGCAGCCGATCGACAGTGGCGCGGTCCGCCTGGCTGGTCTGGCGGATCTCCCAACTTGCCACCGTTTCGAGCTCAGGGGCGCAGCAGACGCGATTGGATGCGAAACAACCAGTTCAACAGCCGACCGCGTAGCGATCGGTCGGCCCGACTAGCACTGAGCGTCGCTGCGGCCTCCAACGGCCGTCGTTGCTTGAGTTGGAGTTGAGAGAGGGCCGTAAGGGTATGGCGCTCGGCGTCACTGTCACCCAGAGCGGCGAACAGGTCGGCGGCCTGCCGGTAGTTCTGCTCTGCCGGTCCAAGCTGACCGGTGGCCTCCAGCGCGGCTGCGAAGTTGCCGGTGGCGGTCGCCTGCCGGCTCTGATCGCCAAGCTCGGCAAAGACTGCCGCGGTGCCCTCCACCGCCTGCAGCGCTTCGTCGGAGCGTCCGGCCTGCAGCAGCGCGACACTCAGGCTGTTGGCCATTTCGGCTGCCTTGGCGCCGTCCGAGTTCTGCTCATAGCCGTGGCGGGCACGATCGAACAGTTCGATCGCCCGCTGCAAGTCTCCGTCGGCGTAGGCCGCCAGCGCCTGCTGTTCTAGCTCGCTAACCGGGGCTTCCATCAGTAATCTCACGCAACAACTTGGACAGCTCGCGTAGCTTGTCGACCGACACCTCGCGCAGGCGCATGGCCAGCCGAATCACACCCTGGCTTTCCTCGATTGCCAGGAAGTTGCGGATGTCTTGCGGCATTGCCCGGAAGCTCTCGTATGAGCGTTGGTTGCGGAACCAATCTGCCACCGGTCCCTGACCCTCAGTATCGATGTACTCGTTCATCTCGTGGCCGAGTTCGCCGGCCAAGGCTTCCAGCAGTGGGACCGGGATCGGCTGCTGACCGCGTTCAAAGCCGCTGATCCTGCTGGGCGAAATGCCCAGCCGCTCTCCGAGCGCAGCCATCGAGAGCTCGGCCTCCTGCCGGTGCTTGCGTAATAGGGCGCCGATCATCTTCTGCCTGAAGCTGACGATGACTTCCGGTTTGAATCCGGGCGACTTCTGAGCCCTGGCTGGCTGGCCAGATAAGAAACTGTTCAACGGCACGTCAAAGTGGAAGGCCAGCTGCTCCAGCTCTGGAAGCGAGATTCCTTTCTTCCCCAATTCGTAAGACGACAGGGTACTGGTGCCAATCCCCAGCATGGCGGCGGTCTGCTTCAGGCTCTTGCCGGCCGTTTTGCGTGCTTCGCGCAGCAACGCTCCCAGCATCTTGGTCTTTAGCATGAGAGCAGTGCTATCCATGTTCATCCCCTCCAAGCCCGCACTAGCTGCAGGCTCACCTATTCTATCGTGCGGTGTGGGGCTATTCCGCAGCCGACTCCTTGGCGCTTTCAGCCGTGGCGTTGCCTTCGGGCGGAATCAGGTATCCCAGGCCCTGGCGAGTGACGATGTGGATCGGATTCTTGGGATCCGGCTCAATCTTCTGACGCAGCCGGCTCAGGCAGACCCACAGGATCTCCTTGTCGTCCCGGTATTCCGGCCCCCATACGGCGGTCAGCAGCTCCTCCGGGGTCAGCACCCGGCCTTCTGCGGCCGCCAGAGTCTGCAGCAGCCGATACTCGGTGGCGGTCAGCGCGATCTCGGCTCCCTCGGTACTGACCTCCGCCCGCGCCAGGTCAATCTCGAGCTCGTGGTGCTTGTAGACCGGCTGATGGAAATCGCTGTCCGACAGCCGTTCCGCCCGCCGCAGGACCGCACGAACCCGGGCCAGCAGCTCTTGGGCTGAGAACGGTTTGATGATGTAGTCGTCTGCCCCGGCGTCCAGTCCGCGCACCCGGTCTCGCTCTTCGCCTTTGGCAGTCAGGATGATGATTGGCACTGTCGAGAACTCGCGGATTCGCTCTGTGGCCGTGAATCCATCCATCACCGGCATCATCACGTCCAGCAGCATCAAGTCTGGCTGGGTGGCCGCCACATGCTCTACGGCTTGCTGCCCGTCCTTGGCGGTCTCGACCGTGTATCCGGCGGTCTCCAAATTGACTTGCACCAATCGCACGTAACGCGGCTCGTCGTCGACGACCAGAATTGTGGTCTTATCGCTCATGTTCGGCCTCCGGGACAGGTTGTGAGTGAGGGACTGGAAGGGTAAAGAAGAAGTGGGTGCCGGATCCTTCTTCGCTCTGCACCCCGATTTCGCCGCTGTGGGCTTCAATGATCTTGCGGCAGATGTACAGACCAAGCCCGGTGCCACGCACCGCGGCTTTGCGATCCGGGACCCGATAGAAGCGCTCGAACAGGTGCGGGATGTGCTCCGCTGGGATACCTGGACCCGAATCCTGCACCTCGATTCTCACCTGGCCGTCTTGGGTGGTGGAGCGGATGATCACCGGTGCCTGTGGGGCATATTTATGGGCATTGGAGAGCAGATTGTCCAGGACCTGAGCGACGCGCGTCGGATCCACCTGAAGTTGCGGCAGCTCATCTTCCAGCTCGAGCCGGACTTCCATATCGGGGTAGGCCGATTTGGTGCGGGAAACCGAATCGCGCAACAGAGTGGCGAGCTTTACCGGCTCCAGAGTCATTCCCAACCGGCCGGTCTCCAGCCGAGATGAGTCCAAGAGATTGTCGATCAGCTCCCGCAAGCGGTCGGCTTCCTCGTCGACGATCTCCAGAAACTCCATCCGGGTCTCGGGATCCCAGGTGGCGTCTTCGCGCATCAGGGTGGTGACGTAGCCCTTAATGAAGCCGAGCGGAGTACGCAGCTCGTGAGAAATGGTCGAGATGAATTCGTCCTGCATGCGGGCCAATTCGCGCTGGGCCTCCAGGGAGGCGATGCGCCGGGCCATGCGGCGGTTCTCGAGTAGTTGACCGACGTGCCAGGCAACGAACTCAGCCAGCCGGATGTGTTCTGGAGGGTACGACGGCCCACCGAAGCGGCCAAACACCAGCCCGCCCACGCAGCGGCCGTGCACCATCATCGGCAGCCCCAGGTAGTCGCGCCGACGCTCGCGGCCCTCGACCGATGGGCCGGCGTCCTCCTGCCGGAGGATGGTCTGACCGCTGCGATAGGCCTCGCTCGCGGCGGGTTCGCCCCAGGCCAGGTCGGCCTCCCGCGAGCGGCCGCGCCCGAGCGCCAGCGCATAGGCCGGCTCGAGCTCGCCGGTCTCCTCGTTGTGCAGGAACAGTGAAACCACGTCGAAGATAAAGATGGTGCGCGACAGTCGAAAGACTGCATCCAGCCCGGCCTCGGTGTCGTAGGTCTCGGCCACGATGCGCGCGATGGCATAAACCGCGTTGAGCTCGGTGCCGTGGGTAAGCGGGCCCGGACGCACCAGTGGTCCGGTCATGCTTCTTCAGCTTCGTAAACAGGCAATTCGAAGCGGAAGGTGCTTCCGATATGCTCCTGGCTCTCGACATGTACTTCCGAGCCGTGGGCGGCAACGATCTGCCGGACCAGGGCAAGGCCTAGCCCGGTCCCGCCATAGCGGCGGGTAGGTGAGCCATCCAGTTGATGGAACGGCTCAAAGATCTCATCCAGCTTGCTGGCTGGGATGCCGATGCCATTATCAGAGACCGCGATGCTCGCCAGTCCGTTGTAGTGCTCGGCCCAGACCTGAACCTTGCCTCCGGTTGGAGTGAACTTGATCCCGTTGTCCACCAGCTGGTACAGCACCCAGCTCAACTTGTCGAGATCGGCGCGCACCGGCGGCAGGTCATCGGCCACCGACATCCCGAGTTGGACTTCGGCTCGACGGGCCTTATCCAACGAACGCTCCAATACGGTCTCGGTCAACACGCTCAGATGCGCCGGCTGGATGTCGAGTGTCAAACCTTCGCGGGAGGCGGTGGAGAAGGCGATCAGGTCTTCGATCAGCCTCTCCAGCCGGACGGTGGCCCGGCTGATGACCGAGATCGCCTTGGTCTGATCTTCGGACAGCGGCCCGAGGGCGTTCTCTTCCAGCAGCTCCACATATCCCTTGACATGCGCCAATGGGGTGCGCAGTTCATGAGAGACGTTTGAAATCAGGTTGGTCTTGAGCTGGTTGACCTCGGTCAGCCGTTCCAGCGCCTGCCTCAGTTCGGCGGTCCGCTCCGAGACCCGCTTCTCCAGGTTGCGGTTGCTCTCCTGCAGGGCGGCGTGCAGCTCAATGATCTGTCCGGTGATTGCCCGGTCCAGCGCGTCGGTATTGACAAAACCAAGCTCCACCAGCGACTGTCCCAGCAGCCGCTTGTCGCCCCGCGCGGCCATCTGGCGCTGGTGCTCCAGGGCCTGCTCGAGCTGCGTGTGCGTGAGCATTCCCTGTTCAATGAGGTACTCGCCAATGCGGGGGACAAAGGCGGCTGGGGTCTCGCCCAGCGGAGCGGTCTCCGGTACACCGGCCAGGTAGGCCCGCTCAGCCAGCAGCGCCAGCAAAGCCAAGTCGACGCCGCAATTCGGACAGGTTCGTGAGTCCCCCGGCATCACGAACGAGCACTGCGGACAGTTTAGAGTGCCGACTTCGACTGCGTGGGAGGGCGCGTCTGGCATGCTTTGACCCGATCCGCGGGTATCTTAGCCGCTCTGATATGGCCGAGCAAGTGGAAGGTAGTACTGCAAGCTCCTTGTAAGGTCAGGGGGTCCCAAGCTGACGGATAATGTGGGCGATCTAGACGGAGCCAAAGATGGCGATCGAAGTCCTGCTAATCGACGACGACCCTGATCTCTCGACCATGCTACGCACACTGCTGCGTGGCCAGGATTTTCAAATCAAAGCGGTCTTTTCGAGTCAGGAAGGCATTGCTACCGTACAGGATGCGGATACCGCGCCGGATGTCGTGATTCTGGACCTGCTGATGCCGGAAGTCGACGGCTGGGAAGTCTGCGAGCGGATTCGCTCCTTTTCCGATGTGCCGATCCTGATCCTGTCGGCGCTCGGCTCTCCGGGCAGCGTGGCTCGAGCCTTGGATGCGGGGGCCGACGATTACCTGATCAAGCCGGTGCACGCCAGCTTGCTGGCCTCACGCTTGCGGACCCTGGTCCGACGCAAGGCTCTGAACCCTAACGTACAGGCCGCCTGACGGCCGTCAGCGCTCGATCACGCCGCCTGGCTTGCCCCGGCGGCTTTTCATTTAATGCCAGCTTCTACCAGGGGGAGATGCTGTGGTCAATCACCACCACGTCCGGTCGCCGGCTTTCAATCCAGCCCGGGATGCGTTCCAACGCCCGCTGCGCGTGCCGGTTGCTGTTGCTCACCAATGCGCAGGCCACCACTGCCGACTGGTGAGCGTCGTGCAGCTCGACTTCCGCCGCCGATACGTTGAACTGCTTGTGAAGTTGGTTGAGCAGCGGCTTGAGCCGTCCACGCTTTTCCTTCAACGAAGCACAGCCAGGAAGCTGCAGCTCAAGCACCAGGGTGAGGACGTGCATCGGATCTCAGACCCGCAAATTCCACTCCAGATTGCCGTACTTCTCCCGCTCCAATTCGCCGGCGCGCCGAAGTTCAGATTCAGTCGGATTCGCCGGTTCCAGCACAAGTTTCAGGCCGGATCGGAATCCCTCCGCCAGAGCGCCGGCTGCCTGCTCCCAGCTCACCGGATGCCCAAGAGCCCGTTCCACGGTGGTGGCGTCGCCGCGCACTGCAGAGGCGGCTGCCTCCCGGGCAGCTGGCGAGGAGTAGTTCAACGCCAGGCAGATCCTGGCAATGTCGCCCTGGAGCGGGAGCGATCCGTGCTGCAACACCGCGCCTGCCCGGCGCAGCTGCGCCGAGCCCAACAGCTTCATCCCGTCGGCGGTCAGCTCGTAAGCACCCGGCACCTGAAAGCAGATCGGATTGCTGCCATTTGGCGAGCTGCCGGATTGCAGTTGGGGCCGGATCCCGAGCTGCTGCAGGCCGGCCATCAAGCCGACGCTCAGCCGCTGATAGCTGACGGGCACGCTGTCGCGGAACAGCGGATGGTCGGCCGGGCCGATGACGGCGTAAGTCAGCTCGTCGGTGTGCAGAATAGCCTTGCCGCCGGTCGGGCGGCGGACCAGCTCCCAGCCGGCATGCGAGAGTGCTTCGAGGTCGACGTCCAACGACGATTGCGCATAGCCAAGAGAGAGACAAGCGGGATTCCAGCCGTAAAGTCGCACGGTTGGAGGGGAAGCGCCGCCGGCGACCGATTCCAAAATCGCCTCGTCCAGCGCCATGTTCTGCGCTCCGGTCATCGGCAGCGAGCGAATCAGGCGGAAGCCGGGCATGCGAGCGATTATAGCGGCTATGGTAGACTTCGGCCCCGTCCGTGAACCTGCCTGCAAGAGCCCTGCGCATCCTGTCCTGGAGCGGCCTGCTGTTGCTCGCCGCGTGCTCGGGATCGGAGCCGACTCAGACCCCGACCGAAGCGCCTCCAAGTACCCCGGCCATCGCCACACCCACCCCGGAGCCATCTCCATCGCCGCAGGTGCCAATTCAAACCGTTTCGATCTGGCTCACTTGGACCCCGGATGCAATTCGACAGCTGAATGAACTGGTCGAGTCCTACCAGGCCGATCATCGGGAGGTCCAGTTCTCAGTTTCCTACGTGCCGCCGACGGAGTTGCGGGAAACATTGGATGCCGCGTTTGACGAGGGAACCCCGCCCTCGGTCTTCTTTGCCCCCTCGACTTGGGGACCAGAGCTCATTCAATCTGGGCTGATCGCCGACCTGTCGCAGCTTCCGTTCGAACAGGTCCGATCGGTGGTGCAGCCGCTGGCCTGGAGTCAGGTGGAATACGGGACCAGGGTGATTGGTGTTCCGATTCAAATGCACGGTAACGTACTGTACCGGAACCGGGAGCTGGCACCGGTCCCGGCTGCGACTGTTGAGAGCCTGGTCGAGGCCGCCCGCGGTCTGCGTGGAACGTTGCAGGTGGGCATCGGCCTGGACTACGGATTTGCCACTTCGGGCCCGTTTTCGCAGGCATGCGGGGGCCCGCTGATCCAACAGGGGCTGCCGCTCGATGTAGAGGGCGCAGTGGTACCGTGCTGGTTGGGGCTGCTTCAGGAATTGGCGCCAGCCGGCCCGGTGGACTTCAATACCGATGCCGACCGGGACCTTTTTATGCAGGCCGGATCTGCCTGGCAGATCGACAGCACCGAGCTGTACCAACAGCTTCGCTCCGCGCTGGGGCCGGAGCTTCTGGTGGTTGACCCTTGGCCGGTATTTGAGAACACCGGCGAACCGGTCGCCGGGTACGTGTGGACCGAAAACGCCTACTTCAGCAGCGGAATTGGCCCGAATGAACTGCAACAGGCGTGGGCATTCATCAACATGCTGGTCTCGGCCGATTCTCAACTGGCGTTGAGCGACCCCAATCGCGCCGCACACATCCCGGTGCACGCCGCGGTGCCGCCGCCGGCCGGCGCCCTGGGTCAGATGGATCAGTCGCTGCTGGGCGGCGTGGCTCTGCCGCTGTGGACGATTCCGGCCGACCAGGTGGATGTATTGGAACGGGCGGCACGAGCAGTTTCGCTCCAGGGCACCGACGTTGAGACCGCATTGCGGCGGGCGGTCGAAGAGCTTGCGGAGAATGGCTGAAAGTTCGCTGCGGGAGGTGCTCGAAGGAAACCTGGCTCCTGGCCGGCTGGCCCTGCTCAGAAAGGTGGCGGAACGTGCCGCCGGAGACGGCAACCAGCTCTACGTGGTAGGGGGATTCGTGCGTGACCTGCTGCTGGGAACACCAAGTCAGGACTTCGACTTTGTAGTCGAGGGCGACGCGATCGGCCTCGCCTACAAGCTGGCCCGTGACTACGGCGGCCAGGTCCACAGTCACCGACGCTTCGGAACGGCCAAGTGGATTCTCGATCAGCAGAACGAAGCACTGCATCAGGCGCTCGAATTTGAGCCAGGCGATCTGCCGGAACGGCTCGACTTTGTGACCGCTCGCAGTGAGTCCTACGAACGGCCGACCGCCTTGCCGTCGGTTCGGGAGGGGGACATTCGAGGCGATCTGGAGCGACGCGACTTCAGCATCAATGCGCTGGCTTTGCGGCTGGATGGACCGCAATACGGTGAATTGCTGGAAGTCGAGAACGGTCTGCACGACCTCGAGCACAAACGGATCCGGGTTCTGCACTCCGACAGCTTCGAAGACGATCCCACCCGGGCGCTGCGGGCAGTTCGGCTTGAGCAGCGATTGGGATTCGAAATCGAGCAGAAGACACTGGAGCTGATGCAAAGGGCGCTCCCTCTGATGGCGGCAGTCAGTGGAGAGCGAATCCGCAGCGAGCTGCAGGCCATCTTCGTGGAGCCGGAGATTCTACCGATCATGCGCCGGCTGCATGAGCTCGGCTTGTTGGGAGCGATTCACACCGACCTCATCTGGGACGATTGGCTGGCGGCACGTTTTGGCGCTACCCTGCAGTGGAGCGCACCGGAGGATTGGCAGCTGGAGAATCAACCTCCGACCCAGCGCCTGTTGTATGGCTTGTGGGTCTGCCGGCTGTCTGAGCCGAGCGCCAATTCGATTTGCGATCGGTTGATGCTCAGTCAGGCCGACCGCGCAGTTGCGCTGCGCACTGGGCGGCAATCGTGCGAGCTTGAACTGGCGCACGATCCTAGCAAGCTGGTGCGATGCCTGGAGCGCCTTCCGGAGGCGGCGTTGGCCGCCACCTGGCTGGCGCTGGAAGGGGAACCCACTCCGCGGCATGCCATCGAGCGTTACTTGAAGGAATGGCGATGGGTCCGACCGTCGGTCGATGGGAACCGCTTGCACCAGATGGGGCTACCGCCGGGGCCGGCCTATGGCCGGATCCTGAACCAGCTGCGCGACGCATGGCTGGATGGTGAGATCTCCGACCCAGAGGCAGAGGCTGATCTGCTCTCACAGCTGGTTAAGTCCGCCGGGCGCGATGGATAAGGCCGCGCAGGCAAGCATCCGCCTGGCAACCCCGGCGGACCTGGAGGCGATGGAGTGGGGAGGCGAATACAGTCACTACCGCCGGTTGTTCGCCCGCGCAATGGAAGAGGCAAAACACGGCCGGCGTGTCCTGTTGCTGGCCGAGACGGAAGGCGAGCTGGCTGGCCAGCTTTTCGTCCAGCTCTCGGTCCGGAATTCCTTTGCCTCTGAAGGCTTGCCTTCCGGTTACCTGTACGCCTTTCGGGTCAAGCGCCGGTTCCGCCGCCAGGGGATCGGCTCGCAACTGCTGCGGGAAGCCGAGGCACAGCTCCGGTCTCTTGGCTACGGACGGGCGGTGATTTCGGTGGCCAAGAGCAACCGTTCGGCCCGCAGGCTCTATGAACGGCATCGATACCAAGTCTTCACCGACGATCCAGGCGAGTGGTCGTATGTCGACCATCAGGGGGTGGTTCGCCAGGTGCGCGAACCGGCCTATGTCATGGAGAAATGGCTCTAACCAGGGTCTAGGCTGAGATCCCCGGGAAGCTAAGCCCGCAGTCGTCTTCGTATGGCCGCCGTCAAGATTCACCGGCGCCGCCCCTTCTCAGTTTGCAAATTGGCCGTTCCGTGGCAGAGTCTACGGTTGCACTGCCGCTCGGCAGGTAATCGCCGGCTCCGGTCGACGACTGCCTGCTGCGACGCCGACTTGTGCGCCTGCACCTGCGCATCCGCAAAGAGGCCGCGGACCAAGTTGGAGACGCATATCGCCCGGGGAGCCCCGTGGCACGGTTCTTGAACCGTTCCACATGGGAAGGCCGCTCCAACGGACGCTCGACCATGGTGAATGACACGAAGCAAGCGCGGCTCGCGTTCTTGGTTCTGATTCTGGCTGTCTTGGCCTGCTCGCGCAGCGATGAACCGCTGGGCTTTTTGGGTTTGGAATTGGTCGGCAGTCCGGGAGACTCGGGAACCAAGCGGCCAGAGCAGGTTCCGGAACCGGAGGTCCTGGCGGTTGACTCGCTGGCATTCCCGACGCCAACTCCGGATCCGGTTCGTCAGCCGCCCTCGAGGGCCGAGGTCCCTGAGTGGTACGTGGTGCAGTACGGCGATTCAATCAACGCCATCGCCGGACGGGTAGGAGTCGGCTCCAACCAGATCCTCAGCGACAACGGACTGGCCAACCCGGATTACCTGGCGGTGGGCCAGGTGCTGCACCTGCCAACCCCGATGCCGCAACCGCCCTCGCCGAGTCTGAAGCTCATCCCGGATTCAGAGCTGGTCTACGGTCCGTCGGCCCAGGACTTCGGCCTGGATGAGTTGGTTCGGGTCTGGGATGGGGCGCTCAACCACTACACCGAGTACGTCGAAGACCAGCTGATGACCGGGTCGCAGGTCCTGATGTGGGTGGCGCAGAAGTACTCGGTGAATCCGATGCTGTTGCTCGGGCTGCTGGAGTACCAAAGCGGTTGGCTCACGCAGGCTTCGCCCCCACCAGAGCGGGAAAGCTACCCCATGGGTTATCAGGCTGCTGGATACGAAGGGCTGTACAGCCAGCTGGCCTG
>CAZGCX010000022.1:0-18874 GCA_964524585.1 uncultured Anaerolineaceae bacterium | reverse complement strand
TACGCCATCGATCAGGCCATACGGGACTATCGCCGGGCGCTGGAACTGGGAGCACAGGATGATCCCGAGTTGGTGAATCACGTCTACCAGCGGCTCGGCCGCTCGCTCGAACTGAACGACGAGTTCCAGGCAGCATTGGACGTCTACCATGAGATGCGCACGCTGGCCCAGCAGCGGAACGATGGGGCATTGGAGCTGATCGCCCTCACGGAGAGCGGCAAACTCCATTCCACGCCGAGTCCGCTGCACGATCCGGAAAAGGGACGCGCGCTCTCGCTACAGGCAGTTGAGTTGGCTCGCAGCCTTGGCAATCACGAGGCGGAAGCGCGCATCCTCTGGAACCAATCCAACATTGAGACCTTCAGCGGAGACACGCAGCGAGCACTGGAATACGCCGAGCAATCGCTGCAGGTGGCACAGCGCTACGACCTGACCGAGCAGCTGGCCTTCACGATGAGCGACATGGCGCGGCCGCTGTTGATGGCAGGTGAGCTGGAGCGCGCTCAACAGATGCTGGAGCGGTCTGCCGAGCTCTGGCGCCAGCTCGGCAACCTGCCGATGCTGAGCGACAACCTGGGCACAGCCACCATGCTGGCTTACTGGGCCGGGCGATTCGATGAAGCCGATACTCTGGGTAACGAGTCGTATCGCATCGCCAAGTCGATCAACAATGTATGGGGGCAGGTCGGCTCGCGCGTGTGGCAGGGGGTGAGCTACTACGAACAGGGACGCATTGGTCCGGCACTCGAGACCTTCAGGGAGTGCTTCGTGACCTCCCAGCAGATCGGCGTGGATCTGGGAATCTTGTTTGGCGGCGCATACCTGGCGTTGATTTATGGATCGCTGGGCGCCCTGGACCGGGCATTCGAGGCCCTCGCCCAACTAAAGGCGCAGCGCACGGACGGGTTCACCCACCTGTGGCCAGTGGTGATCGCAATCCAGGCCAGGCTCGAGTTGTGGTCGGGACAGCTTGATCAGGCCCGTGCCACCATCCAGGCTGCACCGACGGATCTCAAGCCAGTTGGCAGCCTCAACGTGGCGGACCATGTCCTCATCGCGGATACCGAGCTCGCACTGGCGGCTGGCGACCCAGATCGGGCTTTGGAACGCATCGACCTGATGTTGAGCTACACCAAAGGCGCCCGGCGGCGGTCTTCCGTGCCGGAGGCGCTCCTGTTGAAGGCCAGAGCGCAGATCGCCTTGAACCGTATCGAAGCCGCTCGTGAAAACCTGCTTCACGCCCGCCAGGCGGCGGAAGAGATGGGCGCCGCGCTGCGACTCTGGATGATCTTGAACGAGCTCGCGCGGATTGAATCCAGTCAAGGGAATGCAGCGCAAGCTGAGGCGCTGCTAGTCGAAGCCCGGTCAATCGTGCTACAGATCGCAGGCCACATCCCCGAGCCCGAACTGCGTCACGCCTTCCAACAGCTGCCCGCCATTCGAGAACTCTCCGCCTTCTAGCACCAGCACCCTCGGCGTCCCTTTGCTTCGCTCGGTTATTATTGTGCAGAGGCTGAAATCCACCGCCCCAAACCGGCCAAGGAGGATGCTTTGAACGCCGTTGACTACCTACGCATGGATTTGAGCTGGGCCCATGAGCTGCTGGAGTTGGTCATGCAAGACGTGACTCAGGACCAGCTGAACTGGCATCCCCAGGGGACTGCAAATCCAATCGGCGCCACTTACGCCCATGCGGTCTGCTCAGAGGACGCGGTGATACAAGGACTCCTAAGGGGCGTACCCTGGATGATGAATTCAAGCTGGGAGGGCAAGACCGGCATCAGCGAACTGCAGTTCCACTCCGACTTCGATTGGGCCCGGCGGGTGGTGGTCGATCTTCCGGCGGCCCGGGAGTATGCGCAAGCGGTGTACAAGGCCTCCGACGACTGCCTGGCGAGCCTGTCGGATGCGGACCTCGATCGCCAGCTCGATCTCACCGACCTCGACTTTGGAATGCGGTCGGTCGGTTGGGTGCTCAGTTCGCTGGCGATTTCGCACCTGAACAACATGACCGGCGAGATCTCGGCGCTCAAAGGGGTACAGGGGGCCAAGGGCTATCCGTGGTGAGAATGAGCTGGGGCGGCTGCTGGTCCGTGCTCGCCGCATGCTTGCGCTGGAGTTGATCACGGAGCTTTTCCATGGCTAAACCGGTCATCATGGCGGTGGACGACGATCCGCAGGTGCTCGGCTCGATCGAGCGCGACCTGCGGCCGCACTTCGGACGCCAATACCGCATCGTAAAAGCCAATTCTGGCGCGCAGGCGCTGGAGGCAGTGCAGGGCCTGAAACGCCGCAACGATCCGCTGGCGCTGTTCCTGGTCGATCAGCGCATGCCGGAAATGACCGGCACCGACTTTCTGGCGCAGGCAATCAAGCTCTATCCGGACGCCCGCAAGGTGTTGCTGACTGCCTACGCCGACACCGAAGCCGCCATCGCCAGCATCAATCAGATCGGGCTGGATCACTACCTGCTCAAACCCTGGGAGCCGCCCGAGCAGAACCTGTACCCGGTTCTGGACGATCTGCTGGACGACTGGAGTGCGACCTACGATCCCCCCTACGAGGGTATTCGGCTGGCCGGCACGCTGTGGTCTCCCGCCAGCCACGCCTCGAAAGACTTCCTGGCCCGCAACCAGATCCCCTACCAATGGCTGGACATCGAAACCGATCCGGTGGCGAGGGAGTTGGTCGAGTCTTCGGCCAAGGGGCAGGGCCACTTACCAGTGCTGTTCTTCCCGGATGGTGAGGTGCTGGTCGAACCGGATCTGCGCGCGGTGGCCGAGAAGGTGGGACTCCAGACCGAGGCCAAAGAGCAGTTCTACGATCTGATCATCATCGGCGGGGGCCCGGCCGGCCTCGGTGCGGCAGTCTACAGCGCCTCCGAGGGACTGCGCACGGCAATGATCGAACGCCACTCCCCCGGGGGCCAGGCCGGCACCAGCTCGCGCATCGAAAACTACCTGGGATTCCCCAAGGGACTGAGCGGTGCAGACCTGGCACGTCGTGCGACGGTGCAGGCTAAACGCTTTGGGGCAGAGATTCTGACCGCGGTTGAGGCCCAGCAGGTGCAGATTGACGGGAATTACAAGCGCGTGCTGTGCTCGGACGGAGCCGAATTGGCCTGCCACGCTCTGCTGATCGCGACCGGCGTCACCCTCAAAGAACTCGAGGTCCCCGGCGTTCAGGAATTGGCCGGGCGCGGGGTGTACTACGGGGCTTCGCTCACCGAGGCGGCCTTCTACAAAGATCGTCATGTGTTCGTGGTGGGTGGGGCCAATTCCGCCGGCCAGGGAGCCATGTTCTTCTCGCGCTATGCCAGCAAAGTTACGATGTTGATCCGCGGCGACTCACTCGAAAGCGGCATGTCCCAGTATCTGGTCGATCAGATCCGCGAGCAGCCCAATATTGAAGTGCTGCTGGGCACGGTGGTGGTTCAGGTCGGCGGCGAGGAGAAACTCGAGCAGCTCACGCTGGAATCGCGGGCGTCCGGCCAGGTTGAGACCGTGCCGGCAGCAGCACTTTTTGTCTTCATCGGGGCCATGCCGCACACCGAATTGGTCGCTGACGTCGTGGAGCGCACCGAGCAGGGTTTCGTCCTCACCGGGCGGGGGCTTTCGGATGGCAAAGGCAAATTCCGGGGTTGGCCGCTGAAACGAGATCCGTTTCTGCTCGAGACCAGCGTTCCTGGTGTATTTGCCGCTGGGGACGTCCGTCAAGACGCAGTGCGCCGGGTGGCCACCGCGGTTGGCGAGGGGGCGATCGCGGTCAGCTTCGTCCACCAATACCTCAAGACCGTCTGATGCTCGATTTCCTGCGCAAGGTAGACCTCTTTTCAGACCTGGACCAGAGCGACCTGGAGCAGATTTCTGCCGGGGCGGAGGAGCGCCATTTGGCCGATGGTGAACTGCTGTTCTCGGAGGGAGGCGCCGGAAACCGGGCGTACGTGATCAAGGAGGGCCAGCTAGAGATTCTCAAAGCCTCCGCCGGGCGCGAGGTCCAGCTGGCGGTGCGCAGTTCGGGTGAGGTCATCGGAGAGATGGCCTTGCTGGAGGAGGCGCCCCGCATGGCCAGTGTCCGGGCCCGCGGCCAGAGCGTGGTGATTGGAATCAGCAAGGAACAGTTCGACCGGCTGACCGAAAGCCCTGCCGCAATGCGGACCATGTTGTTGCGGATCACCCGTCGGCTGCGCGAAACCGAAGCCATGCTCCGACAGAGCGAGCGAATGGCGCAGCTCGGCACCATGACCGCCGGCGTCGCCCACGAGCTGAACAATCCGGCGGCTGCTGTGCGGCGCGCGGCGGAGCAGCTGGCGGCGGAACTCAACCAGTACGATCGCACCCGGGTCGACCTCGGAAAGCTTGGCCTGGACGAGCGCCGGCAGCAGGTACTGGTGCAGCAGCTGAGTCACGCGGCCCAGCGTGCCTCCCAGCTGCCTGAACTGGATGCCCTCGCTCGCAGCGACTTAGAGGGAGAGCTCGAAGTGCAGCTTGACCAACTGGGAATCGGCGATGCCTGGGAGCTGGCGCCACGCTTGGCGGACCTGGAACTGGACCTCGAAGCGCTTTCCCAGGACTTCAGCCCGGCCGAGCTGCAAGTGTTGCTGAACGCCACCGCCAGCAACTATGCCATCCTGAGCCTGACCCGGGAGATCGGGCAGGCGGCGGGTCGCCTATCCGAAATTGTCAAAGCTCTCAAGACATATTCCTTCTTGGATCAGGCACCGGTACAGCAAGTGAACATCCACGAAGGCCTGAACGACACCTTGCTGATCTTGCGCGGCAAGATCGGTCAGCAGGTCAACGTCCGGCGAGAATTCGATCCGGACCTTCCCAAGATCACCGCTTACGGTAGCGAGTTAAACCAGGTCTGGACCAATTTGATCGACAACGCACTGGACGCCGTGGACGGCGCCGGTGAGGTCGTGCTGCGCACCCACCATGAGGGGGATTGGGTTGTAGTGGAAGTGGAGGATAATGGTCCCGGGATCCCGGATGCAATTCAGGCCAAGATCTTTGATCCGTTCTTCACCACTAAACCTCCGGGCAAGGGAACCGGGCTGGGACTGGACATCAGCTACCGCATCGTCGCCAACAAGCATCACGGTGATATCAAGGTTGAGTCCCGGCCGGGCAAGACCGTGTTTGCGGTCTGGCTGCCGCTCGACCTTGAGGATCGCAAAGTGAGGAATTCGAAATGACCGCCTCCGAACCACCCGATAAGCGCGCCATCCTGGAGCAAGTCAAGACCATTGCGGTGGTCGGGCTATCCCGCCGTGAGACCCAGCCCGGCTTCTATGTCCCGGCCTATATGCAGTCGGCGGGCTACCACATCATCCCGGTCAACCCCTACCTAAACGAAGCGCTGGGCGAGCAGGCCTACCCCGACCTACTGGCCATCCCGGAGCCGGTGGACATGGTATGCATCTTCCGCCGCAGCGAGGATGTCCCACCGGTGGTCGAGCAGGCGATTCAAATCGGCGCGAAAGTGGTTTGGATGCAGCAAGGGATCGTGAACGAGCAAGCCGCGGCCGCGGCTCGCGCTGCCGGGCTCACAGTAGTGATGGACTCCTGCATGAAGATCGATCACCAGCGATTCATAGGAAGCATGCATTGATCTGGAATCTGTTGCTGGCCCACTTGCTGGCGGATTTCCCGCTACAGCCGATGTGGCTGGTGCGCTCTAAGGAGCGGATCTGGGGACTGGCGATGCACGGCACGGTGCACTTCCTGACCGCACTGTTGATGGTCGGTGCCTCGCGCGCCGTGATCTGGCCGCAAGTGCTGGCACTGGCGGCGTTCCATTTCATGGTCGACGTCGTGAAATACCGGCTGGGGATCAAGGACCGAGTGTGGGCGGTCGTTTCGTACTTCGTCGATCAGGCAATCCATGTCGTCTCGTTGATCGTGATCGCCGGATGGATCATGTCGATTGCCCCGGAGGCGACCGGCCTGGTTGATCCGGCCATTGCGGTTTATGCCTGCGGCTACCTGATCGCCACCCACGTTTGGTACGTCACAGAGAAGACGATCTCCCAGGGTCAGATCGCCTACCGCGATGAACTTGAGACCACCCTCTGGCCACGCATGTTGGTCCGGGCTGGTCTGCTGTCCGGCCTGCTGTACGCTGCATCGCTGGCGCTTCCGCTGGCTGCCACGCTGCAGCTGCCCTACCAGAAGGACCGCCAGTGGCGGCGGGCGTTGATTACCGACATCATTGTTACCGTTCTGGCGACGATCTTCATCCGCCTAGCCTCCAACTCAGCCTAGCTCGCACCTCGGAAAGCCCTGGCGGCGTGCGCCTGTTCGGTTCGAGCGAATGACCCCCCATCGTTCAGCGCTGCTGAAGCTATTTCAGATTCGTCCGGCGGAGGCGCCACGGGCGCTCACACTCACGCTATTGATGCTGCTGCTCTGCGTCGGCGGAGCGATTGCTTCCCCCGGCACCGAAGCGCTCTTCTACGCCCGGTTTGGCGTGGAATTCCTGCCCTACATGTATATGGGGCTGGGAGCGATTACCGCGCTGACTTCACTGGTGATCACTGGGCTGCTGAGCCGGATTCCAAAGCAGGTGCTGTATCGTTGGTTCCCGCTGTTCATGGCCGCGGTGCTGATGGTCGCCCGCGGGTTGGTCGCCACCGGCCAACCCTGGATCTACCCTGCGCTGTGGCTGTTGACCTACCTGACCTGGAGCCTGCAGTTCTTCGTCGTCTGGGGTGTGGCCGGCTCGGTATTTGACACTCGCCAGTCCAAGCGGCTGTTTCCGCTGGTTGCAGCCGGCGGCATCCTGGGCAGCGCCGCTGGCGGACTGATTACCCGGCCACTGGTCGGATTGGTGGGTGCGGAGAATCTGCTGGTCGCCTGGGCAGCCGCCTTTGCGATTGGCAGCTACCTGATCCAGCGGCTCCGCTCCGGAATTCGCACCGAGCGGCCGCTGCCAGGCCTGCGGCACTCACTGCTCGAAGACCTGCAGCGTGGATACCGCTTTGTGCGGAAGTCCGAGTTGATGCGCTGGATGTCGTGGAGCGCACTGCTGCTCGGTCTGCTGCTTTTTGCGGTGGCGTTCCCATTCTCAAAGGCCGTGGCGCGGACCTTCCCTAACGAGGATCAGCTGGCCGGGTTTCTGGGAACCTTCGGCGGGGTCGCCACGGTGGTCGCCTTTCTGACCTCGCTGCTGATCGCCAATCGGCTGTTCGCCCGGCTGGGATTCATGGGCGGGCTGTTTGCCTTCCCGGTGATCTATATCCTGGGATTCGCGGCGCTGGTGATCTGGCCGCTGTTCGCCGCCGTCGCGGCGCTGCGGTTCATGCAGCTGGTGTGGCGGCTGGGGATTGCCGACACCGCGTTCCAGGCCACCTTCAATGTGGTCCCGCCGGACCGACGTGAGCCCACGCGGGCCTTCATCAGCGGCGTCCCCCAACAGGCGGGAGTGGTGCTGGCTGGGGTGCTGCTGCTGCTTACCGAGCGTAGCCTGCAGCCGGTCCACAGCTATGTGATCGGCGCCGGGCTGGCTGCTGCCTGTCTGTATGTGCTGAGTCGCGGGCGCCAGGCCTACCGCACGGCGCTGGCGGATGCGCTGCAGGCCGGACGGCCGCATGTGTTCTTCGCCGAGGACGCACCGTTCGGCGGCCTGCAGAACGACGCCCCGGCGGTGGCGGTAGCGGTTTCGGGGTTGTCAGACCCCGATCCGGTGGTTCGGCGGGTATCGGCGGAGATTCTCGGAAACCTGCACCTTCCAAAGGCGACTGATACGCTGGTTGCTGCCCTGGACGATGCGGATCCCGGTGTGCGCGCTTCGCTGCTTCGCTCACTGGCAAAGGCGGGCGCCGCCGGCGCCCTGCTGGAAGTCGCGGCCCACCTGCACGATCCCGAGCCAGAAGTCCGCAGCCAGGCGGTGCAGGCGCTGGCGGACTTGGCAGGGTATCCGGCCGGATTGCGCGCGCTGTTGGAGCAGCTGCTGGACGATCGGGCACCGGAGGTTCGGTGCCGGGCGGCAGCGGTCATCTTGCGGGGCGGCGAGCATCCGGCGGCCAAGCAGGTACTGCGTGCCCTGTGGAACTCGCCCGAGCACGAGCCGCGGGTGATGGCCTTGGAAGCGCTGGCAATCACGGTCAGCCCGCTTCGCTACGAATTCGCCACTAGCGGGCTGGAAGACCCGCACCCGTCGGTGCGCCGCGCATCGGCCGCGGCGTTGGTCGGCGCGGAACCGGCGGTCGCGATCCCGCTGCTGATTGATCGTCTGGCGGACAAGGACCGCGCAGTGCGCCAGGCCGCCGCCACGACGCTGCTCGGTTTCGGAGGGCCGGCGGCGGCCTCCGCACTCGCCGCATTGGACCGTCCAGAAACCGAGACCGGGGCGCTACTGGTTCTCCGTCAGCTTCCCGTGGACGGGGCGGCACCAAAGCTGGTCCGGTTCGCCCAGGCCAAGCAGGAGCAGGCGCTGAGGTATGACCAGCTGTGGCGCGGCTTGCGCGTGGCAGCTGCGGCCGATGATCGCACCCAATTGCTGCTGGACTCGGTCCGCGGCGCCGCCCTACGGCACGCCCGATTGGTGGTCGAGACGGTGGGAGTCCTGGCCGACTCCGACTCGGCGATGCTGGCGATCGAGAACCTGGAGAGCGAAGACCGCACCCAGCGCGCTAATGCGCTGGAGATTGTCGAGTCGCTGGGCCACCGGAGATTGACCGGACCGCTGTTCGGCATCTGGGATCCGGCGGCCAGTGCGGGGGATCCGCGGTTGGAACCGCTGGAGTGTCTGAGCCTGGCGCTCCGCGACCGCGATCCCTGGGTGCGCGCTTGCGCGGCGCTCGCCGCTGGCCAAAACTATCGGTCGGAGCTCGCAGCTGATTTGCGTGAAGTGGCAGAAGCGGATCCCGACCCGCTGGTTTGCGAGGCTGCTCGTGCTTCGCTGAATGGAGTTACGACGATGGAAGGAATCTCAACCCTTTCGGTCATGGAACGGATCCTCTTCTTGAAGCGCGTTCCGTTGTTTGCCGAGCTACCGCCCGACGAACTCAAGCAAGTTGCCGGAATCGCTCGCGAAGTGGTTTACGCCGATGAAGAGTTGATCGCCTCGCAAGGTGAGCCGGGCGACCAGCTGTTCATCATCGTACGGGGTGAGGTGGAGGTGACCGCACGGGACGACCAAGGCGGCGTCGAGCATTTGGCGCGACGCGGGCCGGGAGAGTACGTAGGAGAGATGTCGATCATCAGCCATGCGCCTCGAATGGCTTCTTTACTGGCGCAGGGTGAAGTGCGGGCCTTGTGCATCGGCCAGCAAGAGTTCGAGGGCATCATCCGCGATCGGCCGGAAACCAGCCTGGCAGTCATGCGAGAACTCATCGAGCGGCTGAAGGCTGCCCAGATCGGGTCAACGCACTAGAGGTGGTCCCCATCGGGGCGTGTCGCTCTACCCTGGTCGCCCGCCCAGCGGCTCCACCTACGGATTGGATCCGGTTACGGGTGCCGGCCGCCGCTCTCTGCGGCGTGGGTTTTGGTACAAGGCGGCTATGGTTGCCATCCGCCACCGAAGCTGATAATCCTGTCAGGGAAACACACTGATGGAGGAGAGCACTCGCCCGGACCGAACGCGGCCGCCGCAAGCGGTAGAGCCGGCTGGGCCAGGGCGGCGCCGGCACCCGATTCGAACCACGCTGATTCTGGGCATGGTCATGATACCGGTGGTGTGCGCCCTGACCTTCGCCGCCGCCGCCTACGCCTCAACTGCCACGATCCGACTACCGCCGGTCAATCGGCAGACGCTGGGGCGCATCGCCTCCTCGCTGCTGCCCACGCCGCCCAGCCCGATCCCGCCGCCGAGCCAGACTCCGCTGCCGACATTCCTGCCGCCAACCGCTCCCGCGCCCTTGTTCGCCACCGCAGCACCGGCCTCACCGACGCCGCTGCCCAGCCACACGCCCACCCCCTCGGAGACCCCAACCGAGACCCCTACTGCGACCGAGGCCCCGACACTGACCGCCACCTTTACGCTGACGCCGACCTTCACCGCAACGCCCACCGCCTCCCTCACGCCGACCGCCTCGCAGACGCCTACTCCTCCGCCGACCGCCTCCCTCACGCCGACTGCCACCAGCGTCCCGCCCACCGCCACCAATCCGGCGCCCACCCCGACTGGGGCGCCGACTGCCACCAGCCCGCCGCCCAGCGCCACCACGCTGCCGCCGAGCGCCACACCCGACCCGAGCTGTACGCCAGCTCTTAACGCCGGCTACGAGATCACGCTGCTGGGGCTGATCAACCAGGAGCGGGCCGACCAGGGGCTGCCGGCCTACAGCACCAACAGCCAGCTGCAGGCCGCTGCTCGCGGGCACAGCATCGATATGGCCTGCAACGGGTACTTCTCGCACACCGGGTCCGATGGGTCAAACGTTGGTCAGCGGGTCAACGCCGAGGGCTACAGTTGGTCCTGGGTAGGCGAAAACATCTATGCCGGCACCAGCGCCACCCCGAACTCGGCCTTCACCTGGTGGATGAACAGCGCCCCACACCGGGCAAATTTGCTGAATTCCAATTACGTAGACATCGGGATCGGGTACGTGTACGAGCCCTCCAGCCCCTACGGCGGCTATTTCACCGCAGTTTTCGCCAAGCCGTAGTTTCGTCCTCCTCCCTCACGCCCGCCGCACGATCCGTCGGACCAGCCAGACATCACAGTCCTGCTTTGCATGCGGCGCCTGATTAGGCCCACTCGTCGTCGGGTCGGGTATTTCACGAGTCCCTGGCCGCCAGCAGCCCACTGCTACAATGGCGCCATGCGACAGGCGGCATTCGTAACCTCCCCCAAACTGTGGGCGCACGGTCACGGCCCGCAGCACCCGATGAAGCCGGAGCGCCTGCAGCGCACTTTCGAGCTGCTGAGTGAACTCGGCGCGCTGGGGGCTGGGAACGTATCGGTGATCGAGGCCCGTATGGCCACCCCAGAGGAGCTGGCCCTCTTCCATACCGAGCAATATATCGACGTCACCCGTCGGCTTAGCGACGGCGATTTCAGCCTGCCGGCCGGACGCTACGGCTTCGGCCCCGGCGATAATCCGGTGTTTACCGATATGTACGAGACGGAGTCCACCAAGGTCGGCAGCACGCTGCAAGCGGCTCAACTGCTGTTTGAGCAGCAGTGCGATGTGGCGTTCAGCTACGCGGGTGGGCTGCACCACGGAGGGCCGGACTTCGCTTCCGGCTTTTGCGTGTTCAACGACTGCGCGGTCGCCATCCAGTGGTTACTCGCCCGGGGGATGCGGCTCGCCTACGTCGATATCGACGTACACCACGGCGACGGGGTGCAGAATGCTTTCTATGAGACCGACCAGGTGCTCACCATCTCCATTCATCAGGACGGCCGGACGCTGTTCCCAGGCACCGGCTTCGTGGCGGAAACCGGTGAGGGGGATGGGGCGGGCTACAGCCTGAACGTTCCCCTGCCGCCGCTCACCTACGACCAGGCGTATTTGAGGGCCTTCGACGAGATCGTGCCGCCGGCGCTCGAGCGCTTCGGCGCCGATATCGTCGTCACCCAGCTGGGGGTCGATACACACTACACCGATCCACTGGCCAGCCTGGCGCTCACCACCGCTGCACATGAGCAGCTGTATCGAGCCCTGGCGGGACTGGCGCCGCGCTGGTTGGCGCTGGGTGGAGGTGGCTACGCGGTCGAGCTGGTCCCGCGATCGTGGGCGCTGGCCTTCGGCGTGATGTCCGAACAAACGCTGCCCGAGACGCTGCCACCGCAGTATCAACGCCACTACGGCGGAACGCAGCTGCACGACCAGCAGCAGCCGGATCTCAGTGAGGCGATACGGTTACGGGTGGACGAAGCGGTGGACCAGGTGATCGCACAGGTGAAGCGGACCCACGGTCTGGCGTGAGGCGCAGACCGCTGCAAGTTCGGTTAAAAGAACATCGGGGGCCAGCCGACCCCCGACATGTCCACCGACCTGTGCCCCAGGCGCGATTCGAACGCACAACCTAGGCTTTAGGAGAGCCTTGCTCTATCCAATTTGAGCTACTGGGGCGGGCACGGCGATTATATCCCGCAGTGGTGCGGGCGCACGAGAGCGGGTGAAGCCCCCTACTCGCGTGGCGAGCGGCGCAGGTTCATGAATTCTCCACCGGCGGGTCAGCCGGCGGGGCCGATCCGATAAGCGACGATCTGCTCCTGACGACCGGGCAGCTGGACCGGGTCAAGGATCTCCGCCTGCACACCCTGCAGCTCGGAGTAGGTCTGCGCGCTCATCAGCACTTGGCCGCTCTCGGCATGCTCTTGCAGGCGCTTGGCCACGTTCACCACATCGCCAACCACCGTGTAGTCCATTAGTCGCTCTGAACCGATGTTGCCGACGATCGCCTCACCGGAGTGCAGGCCGATTCCCAGGCCAAGGCCGTCCAGATCAAAGTCCGAGTCCTTGCGCAGCTCGGTGAATAACCGCTGCATCTCGACCGCGGTCGCCACCGCGCGCTGTGCATCATCTTCCCCGGGAACCGGCGCCCCGTAGAAGGCCATGAAACCATCCCCCAGATACTTGTCGAACGTTCCCTTGTGCGAGAAGACCACCTCGCTCAAGTGCTCATAGATGTGGTTGAGAGTCCGGATCACCTCCGGCCCGCTGTGCTGTTCGGTGAAGGTCACGAAGCCGCGCAGGTCAATAAACAGGACCGTCACCGGCCGGGTTTCCCCGCCCAGTTGGAGGTAGCGATCGGGATCGGTCAGGATCACGTCGGTCACGTCTTCGGCCATATAGCGGTTGAGCACCTGGCGCAGCAGCCGATTGCGGGTTTCGACTTCGTCGTGCAGCTTCTTGATCCGCAGCAGCGATCGCACCCGCGCCAGCAACACGATCGAGCTATAGGGTTTGGTGATGAAATCGTCCGCGCCAGCCTCGAAGGCGTTCAGTTTCTCGTCTTCGCTGTCCAGGGCGGTGATGATCACCACCGGAACGAAGCGAGTGGTTTCGGCATTCTTCATTCGGCGGCAGAGCTCCAACCCGTCCATCTTGGGCATCTGCACGTCGAGCAACGCCAGATCCGGCGGGACGTTCATCGCCAGCTTCAGTGCGCTTTCGCCATCGGCGGCGGTGACCACTTCGCAGCCGGATGAGCTCAGGTAGGCCTGAAGCAGATCGCGATTCAGCCAATCATCGTCCGCCACCAGGATCCGCGGCTGGCGGTCGAAGATTAAGGAGAGATCCAGCGCTGGATCGGTGGTCAAGGTCGGGGCATCCTTCATGCTGGTGCTCGTGAGCTGCGACATTGTGCTGCCGGCCCGCTCCCTGGCTCCGTTCCGCTCAGCTCAGGTCTCCGGTGGCAATGGCGTTCTTGACTTCGCCAATGGCCTGAGTGATCTTGATCTCGCGCGGGCAGGCGGTGGTGCAGTTGAAGATTGTCCGGCAGCGCCAGGCTCCCGCCTGCTCTCCCAGGATCTGAAGCCGCTCCTCGGCACCTTGATCCCGGCTGTCGTAGATGAACCGGTGGGCCTGCACGATGGCAGCCGGCCCGACGTACTCGTCGTCCGCCCAGAACGATGGGCAGGAACTGGTGCAGGCCGCGCACAGGATGCATTTGGTGGTGTCATCAAACCGTGCCCGCTGTTCGGCGCTCTGCGGCCGTTCTTGCTCGGGGTCCGGATCGTGATTGATGAAGTACGGCTTGACCGAGCGGTAGTGCTCCCAAAACGGCTCCATATCCACGATCATGTCCTTGATGACCCGCATGCCCATGATCGGTTCGACCGTGATCACTTCTCCCACGTCCTTGACCAGCACCTTGCACGCCAGCCGATTCACGCCGTTGATCCGCATCGCATCCGAACCGCACACGCCGTGGGCGCACGACTTGCGGTAGGCCAGCGTGCCATCCTGATACCACTTGACCCGGTTGAGCAGGTCCAGGATCTGGTCCTTGGGATCCGCCTCGACGCGATAAGTCTCTAGATGCGGCTGCTCATCCACTTCCGGATTGTAGCGGCGGATGCGAAGCTCTACCTCCATGAAGATTCTCCTGTTTGCGGTCCCATTCGGCCTTTGGCCTAGTACACCCTGGCCTTCGGTTCGTACTTGGTGATCGTCACTGGTTTGTAGGCCAGCCGAACCCCCTGATCGGTCTGGTAGGCCAGGCTGTGCACCAGCCATTGCTTGTCGTCCCGCTCGGGGTAATCCTCCCGGGCGTGTGCGCCGCGACTCTCGGTGCGAGCCATGGCAGAGCCCACCGTCGCCTCGGCCACGTCGAGCATACATCCAAGTTCCCAGGCTTCCAATAGATCGGTATTGAATACCGACCCCGGATCTTGCACTTTGATGTGTGAGTAACGTTCCTTGAGCTCAGCAATCTTCTCCGCCGCCTGGCGCATGCCGTCTTCAGTGCGGAACACGCCCACGTGTTCGAACATCACTTCTTGCATTTCCTTACGGATCACCGCCGCTCGATGCTCGCGGGTGCCGGAGCGCAGCCGTTCCAGGCGCATGCGGACCTGGCCCTCTGGATCAGCGGGCAATGGCAACAAGTCGGTGCCGTTAGCATACTCCGCCGCCCGCAGTCCGCACTCTCGCCCGAAAACGATGATGTCGAGCAATGAGTTGGTGCCCAGGCGATTCGCGCCGTGTACGGAAACGCAGGCTACCTCGCCGGCGGCGTAAAAGCCTGGGACAACCGTATTGTCTTCGTCTCGCAGCACCTGGCCATGCATGTTGGTGGGAATCCCACCCATGGCATAGTGTGCGGTCGGCTGCACCGGCATCGGCTCGGTGATCGGGTCGACCGCCATATAGGTGCGGCAGAAGTCGATAATGTCCGGGAGCTTGTCCATGAGCTCATCGCCGGTGACCTGGTAGGGCGAACCGTCCGGGCGGGTGCGCCCATCGACCTCAGCGTACTTGTTCACCGTTTCCGGCCGCACATCGAGATGCAAATAGCGCTTGCCATCGATGCCGCGGCCATCGCGCATCTCAAGGTACATGGCCCGGCTGACCACGTCGCGCGAGGCCAGGTCCTTGATGTGCGACGCGTAGCGCTCCATAAAGCGCTCGCCGTCGTTGTTGATCAGCACCCCACCCTCGCCCCGCACGCCTTCCGTGATCAGGATCCCCATTTTGTAGATCCCGGTCGGATGGAATTGGAAGAACTCCATATCTTCGGCCGGTATGCCGCGCCGCAGCGTCATCGCTACCCCGTCCCCGGTGTAGGAATGGGCATTGGAGGTGATCTCCCACACCCGTCCCCAACCGCCGGTGGTAAAGACCACCGACTTGGCGTGGAAGACATGCAACTCGCCGGTGGCCAGCTCGACCGCCACCACCCCCGACACGCCGCGTTCATCGACCAGGACATCCATGACCTGGAATTCATCCACAAAGTGCACGTCGTTCTTCACGCACTGTTGGTACAGGGTCTGCAGGATCATGTGGCCGGTGCGATCGGCGGCGTAGGCGGCTCGCCGCACCGGTTTGCCGGTGTCTTTGTTGGTGTGTCCACCGAAGTAGCGCTGAGCGATCTTGCCTTCTGGCGTGCGGTTGAACGGCAGCCCCATATGCTCCAGTTCGTAGACGGTCGAGACCGCCTGTTCACACATGTAGGCGATGGCGTCCTGGTCACCCAGGTAGTCGCTGCCCTTGACCGTGTCGTAGGTATGCCACTCCGGCCGATCTTGCTCTTCGCTGGCCAGCGCCGCCCCCACTCCACCTTGCGCGGCGCCCGTATGCGACCGCACCGGGTACAGCTTGGTGAGCACCGCGGTCTTTGCGCTTCTGGAGGCATACAGCGCGGCCATCAGGCCTGCGCCGCCGCCGCCCACGATCAATACGTCGTGTTCATGGCGAGTCGCCATAATTCCTTGCCTCTTGATTTCATTGGATCAGATCCGGAGTCAGCCCCTTATTTCCTCGGGGCACGGTTATTGGGCGCAGGGAGTTCGCCTTGGGGTCATCTCAACCCCCCTCGGGGTACGTCTCGCGCGCAGGGACCTCGCCTTGGGCTCAGTACCGCGGGCACTTCGCCTCCGGCTCAGTACCGCGGGCACTTCGCCTCCGGCTCAGGGGGCCCGCACCCCGCCCACGATGGCAACCGCTCCGATGGCGGTCCACAATGCCCACATCGCCAGAATGATCCGGTTGAAGCGCCGGCGCCAGCGGTCGCTGTGGACGTAGTCCACCATGATCCCGCGCAGCCCGTTCATGCCGTGTGCAAAGGCGAAAGCCAACAGCGAGATGTCGTAGATACGCCAGCCAAGCGTCGCCCAGCGCAGCTGCACATAGTCCAGGTCGATGCGGTGCACCCCGAACAGCACATCCACCAGCGAAACGTGGACCCACACCAGCGGAATCAGCAGGATGGCCGACCAGCGCATGAACAGCCACATCCAGGTCTCAAAACTGCGCTGCCGGCGGACAAACAATGCCTTGAAGGCGCCGGTCCGCACCAGGATCCCGAGCGCCACCACGAAAAAGCCGCTGATCATCAACTCCGCCCAGCCGGGTACCACCAGGCTGCTGGTCGCTTCCGGCGCACACTCGCAGATGTTGTGCAGGTACAGCGAACGCCCCATCATGATCAGCGCCGGAGCGGCCAACACCGCACTGGCCCCCACCACGATCCAGAACGCCCGGCGCTGCGGCTGCTCCTGCCACCAGTGCGGGAAGAAGTCCGAAAACGCGATGCGCAGGCCGTTGACCCCATGGGCGATCACCGCCACCACCAGCAACATCTCGCCGATCATCATTCCGGTCGAGCGATAGATGGCGATCGCGTGCGGGTACAGACTGGGAAAGAAGTAGACGGTTGCGGTGTCGAGAATGTGAATGGCGAGGAAGAACAGTGTGCCCAGCCCGCTGATTCGGTGTCCGAAGTACGAGAGCTGGTTCTCGCCTCCGCGGTAGCGCAGGGCGCCTTGGACGGTTTGGCTCAGCGTGGACATTCGATGCTCCGCCTGGTACGCGGGAGAACGCATTCTACCATGCGGCCCCTTTGGGGCCCCCTGACCACCGTCCCCGCCGCAAATGACATCCGGCTACTTCCGGCGCGCTCGCATCCACAGGGTCCACAGCAGCATGGGAACCAACGCCGAGGCCGCCATCAAACGCATCATCCCACCCAGCCCGATCGAGGTCGCATCCAGCAGCCAGCCGCCAAGCGCCCCGCTGGCCGCGCTGCTCAGCGTAAAGAGCGCAATCTCGACCGAGAAGACCCGGCCCTGATAATCCTCCGGAACCAGGTGATATAGCAGTTGGGTGCCGAACACCCAGATGGTGCCGACCGCGAAGGTCCGCACAAACATGCCCAGCAGCACCCCACCGAAGCTGCCCAGCGGTGCGGCCACCAGCAGCCCCAGCCCGGCCAGCAGATAGAAGGCAGAGAGCGACCAGCGGATCTGCCGCGGTTGATCGCGGGTGAGCCGACGGGCCACGATCGGCCCGATACCGGTTCCGGCCCCCACTGCGGCGAAAATGATTCCCAACCCGGTGGCCCCGCCGTCGCCAATGACGAAGACGCTGTCTGAGATCTGGACCATCACCACGTTGATGGCGGCGCCCGAGATCAGCAGCCCGAGCGCGGCCTTGTGCAGGGTGATGAACAGCACATCAAGTTCTCGCCGCAGGTAGCGGAAGCCGTCGACGTACTCTTCGATCACCTGCCGCATCCCCGCCGCGTGAGGCGGGCCGGCGCGTTGGTAGCGTATCCGGCTGATCAGCGCCGCCGAGGCCAGGAAGCTGATCGAGTCAATGGCGAAAGCCTGATAGATGCCCCAGGCGCCGGCGGCGATCCCACCTAGCGCCGATCCGACCGCCAGCATCACCGACCAGGTGGTGGCGGTGAGCGCATTGGCGGCGCCGATCTCTCGTTTGGGGCAGATATCGGAGAGAATGGCGGTGCGGGTGGGGAAGAAGATTCCGCTGATCGCCATCAGCAGCGCGGTCAGGGTGTACAGCAGCCAGACCTGGTCCGCGCCGCGCACCAGTAGGAAACCAAGCACTACCCCCGCCCGGGTCAGATCGGTGGCGATCAGCAGCCTTTTCCGATTGTAGCGGTCGGCCGCCACGCCGCCGGCCTGCGTGCCAACGAACTGAGCCAGCATCCGGATCACGAACAGCCCACCGACCGCCAGGCCGGACTCGGTCAGCTGCGCGATCAGCGCCGCCGAGGCGATCAGGTTGAACCAGTCGCCGAACAGGCTGACGATCTGCCCCAGCCACAGCAGTTGGAAGTCCGAGTTGCCCCGGATCAACTGCAGGTAACCAGTGGGTTCGGCCGCAGCTCGGGCGACCAACTCAGTGGTCGGATCGGTTGGTTGATCGGTCATGGATGGGTTGTGCCTGCGATGTCGTCCTCGCTGATGGTTTTGGCCTGCCCCTGCCCGGCCTGCTGCGCCAGGTGGGCGATGGATGCCGAGCTTAAACCCATCGCCTGGAACCAGTGCTGCCAGCCGCCGGCCGGAACGCGTTGGTCGGGGATTCCGGTCTCCAATCGATGATTCTGGCGATAGACCGAGTTGCCCGGGAAGAGCTTCACGACATAGCGGGTGGCGTTGGCGGCGTCCGACCCCAGCAGGGTCGCCAAGCGATCGTGTGGATCGGCGAGCTGTGGCAGCCCCTGGGCAGCGCGCAGGTCGATCTCCACGCTGGTGCCCACCGCGTAGGCCAGTGCTTCCATATAGTTGGTGGAGTCGCCCAGCCAGCGGCGGGAGGCCGACGGCCGCAGGCCCCCGCTTGGCCAGAACTCCGGATCGTTCAGCTCGCGCTGCAGCAGGTGGGACAGCTCATGCGCCACCAGCCCGACCCGGCCGGGCGAGCTGGCCTGCCCTTCACCCCGGTAGCTGGTGTCCAGCCCGATGGCCCGCCGCCAGGGGGTGACGCCGCTGCCGTTGGTGGGCAGGAAGG
>CAZGCX010000021.1:0-18905 GCA_964524585.1 uncultured Anaerolineaceae bacterium | reverse complement strand
AGACCCAGCAGTTCACGGTCAATACCCTCGATGACGCCGTGCTGGAAGCCACCGAAACTTTCGGCGTGAGCCTCAGCTCGAGCAACGCACTGATTGACGACACCGACACTGGCACCGGTACGATCAATGACAACGACAGCGCCTCGGTCACCGTCGATGACGTCACCGTCACCGAGGGCAACGGCCTGCTCTTCACCGTCACCCTCGACAACGACGTGCAGGGCGGCTTCTCGGTCAACGTCACGCTGAGCGACATCACCGCCACCGGCGGCGCCGCCCCACTGGTTTCCCCCGAGGACTACGACAACGTGGTGGCCGCCCTCAACTTCGCCGGCACCGCCGCCGAAACCCAGCAGTTCACCGTCAATTCGCTCGACGATGCGCTGCTGGAGGCCACTGAAACCTTTACCGTCAACCTAAGTGCCTCCAACGCCCTCATCGATGACTCCGATACCGGCACTGGCACTCTCAATGACAACGACACCACCCCACCCTGGCCGGATTGCAGCTACCTGTACCGCATGCCAATTACGGTAACGACCACTACCGATGCGGTGGCGGCCGGTTACTCGACCTCGCTCACCTTCAACCATGCAGCTCTGGTCGGAGCCTCGCCCGCCAAGTCGGTGGCCAGCGGTGATGACGTCCGCGTGTACCACTGGGATGGCGGCAGCTGGATTGAGCTCGATCGGGCGCTTGATCCGCTGTCATCCTGGAACGACGCAAATACCAAGATCTGGTTCAAGTTGGTCGATCCGATTGCCGCCTCAAGCTCCAGCTCGGGCTACTTCCTGTTCTACGGTGACTCGACCCCCAGCGCCCCGCCGGGCGACTGGGCCAACGTGTTCGTGGTGGGCGACGACTTCGAGGACGGAAGCCTGACCACTACCCTGAGCACCTCACTCAGCGGTGCCGCGACCATCACCGAGACCGGCGGCGAGCTGGTGCTTAACGGTGGCTCGGTTGATGCCGACGCCGGGATCACGCGGGAAGTCAACCCGCTACCCACCGGCGGGCAGTTCGTGATCCGCAACATGGTGAAGCTGGTCAGCGGCGGTACGGTGGCCTGCTGCAATCCGGAGGCCAAGCTTCTGGCGATCGTAGAATCAGCAAGCATCCCGGGAGTCACCGACTCGGCGACCGAGAACCCGCGCCGTAGGATCATTGTCTTCCAGCGCGCAAACACCACCGACATCATCATTCTGTATTTCGACACCGGAGGCAATCCGGTCCATTGGGACGGCTCCAACTGGGTCGCTGGCAACGGCTCCTGGGCCGCGATGCCGCTCGACACTTACTACCTCGCTGAGCTGGTGGGCGATGGGACCAGCTTCGTCATCACGATCATGGATGACAGCGGCAGCGTGCTGACCCAAACCGACCCTGTTCTGTACACCGATGTGAATTTCGGCGGGTTTGACGGGTGGTTCTACTGGGGCGAGGTTTACGACAACGCCTATTGGACCGACCAACGCAGCGACTGGGTCTATCGCAGGGATTACGTTCCGACCGAACCCACCGCCGGACTCGGCGCCGAGGAAACCAATCAAGCCTACTGCCCAACCGTACCGGACCCGGCGACCTCCACCATCACCGCCCTACCGACCTCAATCCCCGCCGATGGAGCGAGTACCAGCGCCATTACGGTGCAGCTCAAGGACGGTTTTGGCAACGACATCACCAGCGGCGGCGACACGGTGGTGCTGTTCACCGACCTGGGCTCGATAGGCGCGGTCACCGATAATACCGACGGTACCTACACCGCCACCCTGACCTCAGCGTTAACCACCGGAACGGCCACGCTGACCGGCACGCTCAACGGGCAGGCCATCACCGACAACGCCACGGTCGACTTTACCGCCTCTGATCTCGAGCAGTCGGCCTACCGCTGGTTCGCAAACCAGGATTCGGTACCGATCTTCGGCGCCGGTGGAGTAATCTCGGACGTTGCCTCCAGCGACGGGCTATTCGCCATCTCGCTCGATTCGACCTACATGTACCTGGTCGGCTCGCAGACCGGCTCGCCCGCCCTTGATTGGCGGATTGAGAAGCGCAGGCTGGACACCGGCGTGCTAGAGCCCAGCTTCGGGTCCGGTGGCATCGTCAGCGGCGATACAACTACCCGCCGGGCGGACGGCGTCGCAATCGACTCGACTTACATCTACATCGTCGGCCACACTGACGCCAGCTACGATTGGCGTATCGAGAAGCGCAGCCTGGCCACCGGTGCACTGGAAACCACCACCTTCGGCGGCGGCACCGGCATCGTGACCAGCAGCATTCCCAGCTTCATTCCCTACGACATCGCCGTCGACTCGACCTACATGTACGTGGTTGGCTACGACGACAGCACCAACTGGCGCATCGAAAAGCGTCGGCTGGACACCGGCGCGCTCGACAGCGGATTTGGCACCAGCGGCGTCGTGACCAGCAGCAGCGGTAACGTGGCCTTCGCGCTCGAGATCGACGGCAGTTACATGTACGTCGCCGGCACCGACGCCAGCGGCTGGCGAATCGAGAAGCGCAACCTCAGCGACGGCGGGCTGGTGGGCTCGTTTGGCAGCGGCGGGGCGGTAACCAGCGCCGCAGGCACCACGCCGCGCGACATCGCCATCAACGCCACCACCATGTATGTGGTCGGCAACGATGACAGCAACGGTTGGCGTATCGAAAAGCGCAGCCTCGCCGACGGTGCCCTGATTGGCAGCTTTGGTAGTTCGGGTGTTGTCACCAGCGCATCCGGGGACCAGGCTTATTCGGTGTCGATCGACTCCACGTACCTATACGTCGTCGGCGACCATGCCGGAACCCCCTCGCTGGACTGGCGGATCGAGAAGCGGCGGCTCGACAGCGGCGCGCTCGACTCGGCCTTCGGCACCGGCGGCGTGGTAGCCGGAGCCAGTGGCAGCGAAACCGCCTGGGCCAGCGCTATCGACGCCAACTCGCTGTACGCGGCTGGCTGGATCGAAGGGCCCGATTGGCGGATCGAGAAGCGTTCGCTGAGCAGCGGCACGCTGGCCTCACAGAACGCGGTCGAGGTTGGCGCACCGCTGGCAGCCAACAACACCGCCGCCGCCGCACCTGCCCAAGGCACAGCGTTCCGCCTGCGGATGCTGCTCCACGTGGGCACCGCGGATCTCGCCCAGAGCACCGGGAACTTCAAGCTGCAGTACGCCGCCCAGTCCGGCACCTGCGACATCGGCTTCGTCGGCGAAAGCTACGCAGACGTGACCGCCGCCGGCGCCATCCGCTACTACGACAACGCCAATGCGACCGACGGCTGGCCGCTAGTCGTCAGCGCCAACGATCCCACGCACGGCGGCGACACGGTGATTGCCCAGACCTACGAAGAGCTGAACGACCTCACCAACTCGGTCGCCACCATTAGTGCCGGCGAGGACGGGCTGTGGGACTTCGCGCTGGTGGACGCTTCGGCGACCGCCGGCAGTACCTACTGCTTCCGGCTGGTGGAGGCCGACGGCACGCCGCTCAACACCTACAGCGTCGTCGCTGAGATCACCACCGCCAGCGCCCCCGCCTTCACCACCAACTACCGCTCGATCGGCATCGACGCCAGCGTGCTGTACGCTACCGGCACCGCCTCCATCAACTCGGGATCGACCACCGTCACCTTTGGCGGCGGGGCCAGCCTGCCGTCCAACGTCGGCGTCGGCGACCGGCTGGACATCGGCGCCGAGACCTTCTTCATCCTCTCCCGCGACTCGGCCACTCAGGTGACCGTTCAGACTGCGGCGACCGCAACCCACACCAGCGAGGCCTACGCCATAAACCGCGCCTACAACACCTTCCAGGCCTGGGAGGATCCGTGCGGCGATGCGCCCTGCTTGCCACTATCGAGCGGCGGCCGCGGCGGCGACCTGGTGGGCGAGAACCGGGTCGAAGTCGGTGTGGCCTACAACGACGGCACTTTCGTCGCTACAACCGACCCGATGGTGCTGATCAATGGTTCGACCACCGATGCCACCCACTACATGCGTATCACGGTGGGACCTGGGCAGGGCCACGACGGAACGGCTGGCACCGGCGTACTTCTGGATGGCGGCGACAGCACCCAGATCGGGCTTGACATTCGGGATGATTACACGCAAGTCGAAGGCCTGGAACTCGTGGCCTTCACCGAAAGCTCAGTCGGGGGTGATGCCGCGGTCTTCGTGCGAGACGCCACCAACGTCCTGCTGGATCGCCTGCTGATCCACGACTTCTACAACCCGATCAATACCTCCAACGGCGTGCGCACCTCCAGCACCGGCGGCACCAACGATAGCTTCATCCTGCGAAACAGCATCATCTACGACGGCGACGCGTCGGGCGTCCGGACCAGCGAAGGCACCGACAGCGCAATCGTGCAGAACGTCACGGTCTACGGCATGGACAACTTCGGCATCTACGTCCAGGGCGGCACCATGACCGTGACCAATTCGATCTCGATGAACAACGCCGGGACCAATACCGACTTCACCGACGATGTTGCTGGAATGACCCAGTCCTACAACATGTCGGAAGACGGAACCGCCGCCGGCACTGGCTCGCTGACCGGCGAGGTAGCCGCCAACCAGTTCGTCTCGTTGGGGGCAGGAACGGAAAACTTCCACCTGCGGGCCGGAGCAACTGCCATTGACGCCGGCACCGACCTCAGCGGCCAATTCACGGACGACATTGACAGCGACACTCGGCCGCTGCAGTCTGGCTGGGATATGGGCGCCGATGAGGCCCCGCTGTTCACCCTGACCGTCGACGATGTGACCGCCGACGAGGGCAACGGCCTGACCTTCACCGTCACGCTGGACAGCGCCACCAGCAGCGGCTTCACCGTGAGCGTCACCCTGGTCGACGTCACGGCAACTGGCGGCGCTGCGCCGTTGGCTCCGCCGAAGGACTACGACAACGTCGTCGCCGCTCTCAACTTCACTGGCACCATGGGTGAGACCCAGCAGTTCACGGTCAACACCTACGACGACGCCAATTCCGAAGGCGACGAGACCTTCACCGTCACGCTCAGCCCCACCGATCCACGGATCACTGCCACAGACACCGGTACCGGCACAATCACCGACAACGACGCCGCGGGCGGCGCGGATCCCGGCACCTCGTTGATCAGCGCTGCGCCCAGCTCGATCCCGAACGACGACTCAACAACTTCGACAATTACGGTTCAGCTCCGGGACGCCTCGCTTAGCAACCTGACCGGCGGCGGCAACACCGTACAGTTGTTCACCGACCTGGGTACGCTCAGTGGGGTCACCGATCAGGGCGACGGCACCTACACCGCCACGCTGACTTCGGCGACCACTGGCGTCGCTACCATCAGCGGCAAGGTAGATGGCTACTGGATAGTGGACACGGCTAGCGTGGACGTGACCGCCGTCCCATGGAGTCAGTGCGATTACCAGTACCGCAAGCTGATCACCATTCAGTCCAGCGAGGTCACTGCCGATCAGAACAACTTCCCGGTGCTGATCAACCTGGCCACCGACGCTGAGTTGGCTGCTTACGCCCGCAACGACGGATTCGACATTAGCTTTACCTCCGACGACGGGATGACCAAACTCAGTCACCAGATCGAGTACTTTGACGGCGGCAACGGACAACTGGTCGCCTGGGTCAATGTGCCGTTCCTGTCAGCGAGCGTGGACACCGAGATCTACATGTACTACGGCAACCCCAGCTCGACCGATCAGCAGGATGCCGCCGGCGTCTGGGATGCCAACTACATGGGTGTCTGGCACCTCAACGAGAGCGGCACCGGCGCGCTGAACGAGTATCGGGACAGCAGCGGCAACGCCAACCACGGTACGGGTGGCAAGAGCTACACCGA
This sequence comes from uncultured Anaerolineaceae bacterium, assembly GCA_964524585.1. GTDB lineage: Bacteria > Chloroflexota > Anaerolineae > Anaerolineales > E44-bin32 > JADFRG01. The sequence goes on along the minus strand of CAZGCX010000021.1, from coordinate 13,069 downwards.
CTTCGTGCCGGCGCAGGTCAGTGGCCCGATCGGGTATGCCCAGACCTTCGACGGCGTGAACGACTTCATCGACACCGCCAACGCCGGTTGGCACGACAACAGCTGGCCCTACCGACAGCGGATCATCCTCGACAGCGCCAAGGTCAGTGGCTCGGCTGAACTGCCCTGGTTCGTCTTCCTGCTCGACGCAACCGTTCCCGAGTGGCGGCATACCTCCAGTAGCGGCCTGGTCGGCAAGCTGGACGGCAGCGACATCTTCTTCACCAACGACGAGGGTGGTGAGATGCCGTTCGAGCTCGAGTCGTACGACCCGACCACCGGGCACGTCGTGGCCTGGATCAGACTGTGGGCGCTTTCGGCAACCGACGATACGACCGTTTACATGTACTACGGCAACGCCGCTGCCAGCGGGCCTCCGCAGCCGGTGGCTGACACCTGGACCGACAACTACGAATCGGTCTACCACCTGCATGACGATTTTGCCGACTCGACCACCAACCATGGCACGCCCGGCACCAATAGTGGGTCGGCGGACATTACCGGCGCCTTCGGCGACGGCCAGAGCTTCAACGGAACCAGCGACTACATCGACACCAATTGGATCTCAGATTACGGCGCCGGCCAGGACTGGACCTGGTCCGGTTGGGTCTCGGTCGATGGCACGAGTAACACAGACGATATTCTCGGAATCGAAGATCGTGGAGCGGGTGACCTCTCCGAAATCCGTTTCTCGATCGATGACGCCAACCCCCCTGCCGGCGAAGCCGACAGTTTGGATGTGTACGCCCGCCCGGACGGCTCGGGCTCCTATGTGGCGACCGTTGCCGTCGCCAATCCGGACGACGGAAACTGGCACTACGCCGTGTTCCAGCGTGAGGCGACCACCGCACGCCTCTACTACGACGGCGTGGAGGTAGACAACAACACCATCAGCTCGGGTTCATTCACCTTCCCGGTCACACTGCTGATTGGTGCACAATGGCAGACCGACTCCAGCGGCACCCGGAACAATCTAAGCGGTGGCCTGGACGAGATCCGCACCGAGACCGTGGCCCGCAGCGCCGACTGGATCGCCACGCAGTTCACCAACCAATCAGATCCCTATGGTTTCTACCGAATCCTGCCGCCAGAGCAGTCGACCGATATTGAAACCGATCTGACCGGCACTGAAATGACGCTGGAGGCCTGGGTAAACGTCGACACCGGCGCTCCGGCAGAAATGGGCGCGGTCAGCTGGGACGGGTACGGTACCGGATATCGGCTGACAACGCCGTTCACCCGCAACGCGCAGTTCCAGCTGGGCGAGAACGGCAACCACCCGTCCAGCACGACTACGCTCTCGGATGAGACCTGGTACCACGTTGTTGGCACTTACGACGGCGCAGACATGCAGGTCTACCTGGATGGTTCGCCCAACGGGTCGGCCGTCGCCAAAGGCTCTGCGAATATCGAGCGGGCGTCCAAGGAACTCTGGATCGGCCATGGCGACCACGCCATCGAGCAGCCCTGGAGCTTCCCATGGGGTGGCGAGGTCGACGAGGTGCGGGTCTCGGATATCGCACGTTCGGCGTCCTGGATCGAGACCGAGAACAACAACCACACCTCCCCGGCCGCCTCACCGACCTTCTACACCGTCAGCGCCGCCGAGCCGGGCTCGAGCTTCTGCCCGACGGCTGCTTTCGCAGCCTGCGACTGGTCGTACCGCAAGCCGATCACCATCGACCACAATCAGGTCACTGCCGATCTACCGGATTTCCCGGTTCTCATCAATCTGCCTTTGGATACCAATCTGGCCGCCAGTGCTCAGAACGACGGCGATGACATTGTCTTCACTTCTTCGGATGGAAACACCCAGCTCAGCCACGAGATCGAGTACTTCGATGGTGGGACGGGAGAGCTGGTGGCCTGGGTCCGCATTCCGAACCTGTTGAGCGCCTCAGATACCACCATCTATATGTATTACGGCAACGCCACCACCGGCAGCCAGCAGGACGCCGAGGGCGTCTGGGATGTGAGCTACGGTGCGGTCTGGCATCTTGACGAGAGTCCGGCCGACGCGACTGTGGGAGGTCAGGAAGACTCCACCTTGAATGGCAACGATGGGACGCCAAACAACTTCCAGGATGCGGGCGGTGGATCCACAAGTGCAACTGGCATCATGGACGGCGCCGACAGCTTCGGCGGCGACAACGACTACGTCACCGTTCCAAGCCCGACCAATGTGAGCCCGGCCAATTACTTCACCGTCTCGGCCTGGATCAAGGTCGGTTCAAGCGACCATGGTGAGGTTGTCAGCAGAGGCGACAGCTACAACATCCGGCTCTACGCCAATGGCGATATCCAGTGCAGCATCTACCGGAGCGGCAGCTGGGACAACAAAAATCCAGGTGGCAATGAGATCACGGACTTCACCAAGTTCCACTACATCGCCTGTGGGGTGAATTCCACTGGATCCTTCTACAGCATTGACGGGGTCAATCTGCAACAGCAGACGGATACCGGCGCGATTGACTATAGCTTGGGAACGACGGTAGAGATCGGGCGCCATGGCAACGGCAATCCGGGCTATTACTTCCCCGGCATCATCGACGAAGTCCGGATCTCCACCATCGGCCGCTCGGATGATTGGATCGCCACCGAGTACAGCAACCAGAGCGATCCCGCAACCTTCTACAACGTCGGCAGCGAGGAGCTCAACAACACATTCTGCGTTGCCGATCCGGCCACCTCAACCATCACCGCCTCGCCCACCTCGATCCCCGGCGACGGCGTCTCGACCTCCACCATCACAGTCCAGCTGAAGGACAGCCTCGGCAACGACCTGCCCAACGGCGGCGACGCGGTCCTGCTGTTCACCGACCTGGGTTCGCTTGGCAGCGTCACCGACAACGGCGACGGGACCTATACCGCCACGCTGACCTCAGCCGCCACCACAGGCACCGCCACCATCACCGGCACCCTCAATGCGGTCGTCATCACCGACGACGCGACTGTCGATTTCACCGCTGCCCTGTCGTGGGTGCAGTGCGACTACGAATACCGCAAGCAGATCACGATCGATGCTTCTCAAGTTCCCTCCAGCCAGACCAACTTCCCGGTGCTGATCGAACTGCCCAACGACTGGGAGCTGGCCGCAAACGCCCGTTCCGATGCTTACGACATCGTCTTCACCTCCGACAACGGGCTCACCAAACTCAGCCACGAAATCGAGTCGTTCGATGCTGCCACCGGGCATCTGGTGGCGTGGGTGAATGTTCCCAACTTGTCCTCCAACGCGGACACGGTGCTCTACATGTACTACGGCAATCCCACCGCCTCCGACGAGTCCAACCCGTCCGGCGTGTGGACTACCGAATACCGCGGCGTCTGGCACCTCAATCAGAACCCGGCCGTGGCCGGCGTAGACGGCATCCTCGATTCGTCCACCTACAGCAACCACGGCACCGACCAAGGCGCCATGGATGCCGGCGCACGGGTGCAGGGGCTGGCCGGGTATGGACTGAACTTCGACGGGAGCGATGACCTGATCGACATCGGGGACCCCGGCGACGGCAGTTTGGACCTTGGCACCGGATCCTTTAGCTACTCTGCGTGGGTGAACGTGACCTCCAGTGCTGGCACCTACGATATGGTCTGGAACAAGGGTGGTTCCAGCCCGGGCAATACCGGCTACGACCTCGAGCTCGGAACTGCCGAATGGTTCGCCAACGTCGCTGACGGTAGCACGCTATTCGAGGACAACTTCGGGCTCGAATCGGCCTTCCTCGGGCGCTGGGTGTACCTGACCGTTGTCGTAGATCGGGTTTCAAATGCCATGCTGCTGTACGCCGACGGTGCCTACGTCACCCAGGTCGATGCCACCAGCATGGGTTCGGTGGACAACAGCTTCAGTGCCACGATCGGCGACCGGCAGTACAACACTAGTGAGCCGTTCGAGGGCATCGCCGATGAAGTGCGGGTGATGGCCGCCACCCGCTCGGCGGATTGGATCGCCACCGAATACAACAACCAGAGCGCGCCCTCCAGCTTCTACAGTGTCGGCAGCGTCGAATCCCATTCCAGCTACTGCAGCGGCGGAACCGCCGACTGGTGGGACTGCAACTACAGCTACCGCATGCCAGCTTCGGTCGATACCGGCAGTGCGGCGATCCCAGCAGCCTACTCAGTGTCGTTCACCTTCGACCACGCCGCGCTGGTCTCCGGCGGCAAGTCGTTGGCCAATGGCGATGACGTGCGGGTCGTCTATTGGACCGGATCCAATTACGTGGAGCTCGACCGGGTGCTCGATCCGGGCTCGTCCTGGAACAGCGCCACCACGACCGTCTGGTTCCAGACTCGGGAGGCGGTGGGAGCCTCCGCCAGCGATGGCAATTACGAGCTGTACTACGGCTACAGCTCCGCCGGAGCGCCCTCGGCTGACCCGAACAGTGTGTTCATGTTCTACGATGGGTTTGAGAGCGGCGACGTGAGCGCCTGGGATGCGACAGTCACCGGTACGGGCGACACCATCGGCACCACATCCGGAACGGTCCACGCGGGAACCTATGCGGCACAGGTGGACGTCGATGCCTCTAATCCGGGTCAGGCAGTCGTCCAAGACCAATTCCCGGCCCTGCCAGGACTCTCCTCCACCCTGTGGGTCTACTTCCCGGCCGGATACAACTTTAACAACGACACTTCGCTGAATCAGTTCTACCAGGACTGGCAGAGCGGCGAGCAGCAGATGACGGTAAATGTCCAAAGCGGCACGCAAGAGGTCTTCCTGTGGAACAACGTCGCCGGCCAGGGATATTTCGGCGCCCCAGCAACCGTCATCAATACCGGCCAATGGTACCGGCTCGAGATGAAGACCATCGTGGATCCATCCACCGGGCGGGCTGAACTCTGGGTTGATGGGGTCCAGGAAGTGAACGAGTCGAGCCGCAACACCGGAAGCTTAGATACCGACAGCAGCCTGGCTGGCATCTATTGGAAGAACGGCGGTCCAAACACACTGTATTTCGACGACCTGTTCAACCGCCAGTGGGTGGACCCGGAACCAACGGTGGCGTTGAGCGCCGAGGAAAATGCGACCTGCACCACGGCTGATCCGTCGACCTCCACCATCACCGCCAATCCGACTTCGATCACCGGCGACGGGATGTCGATCTCGACCATCACCGTCCAGCTCAAGGACAACCTGGGCAACCCGCTGACCGGCGGCGGCGACGCAGTCCAGCTCAACACGGATCTGGGTTCGCTGAGCTCGGTGACCGACAACGGTGACGGCAGCTACACCGCCATCCTGACTGCCGCCGGTTCCACCGGCACCGCCACCATCACCGGCACGGTCAACGCTGCCGGCATCACCGACAACGCTACGATCGATTTCACCGCCCCGGTCTGCTTCGGGACCGGCGGAGTGCTGATCAACGACCTGGGCGATGCCGACTGGGTGAACAGTGTGGTGATCCAGCCCGACGGAAAGATCCTGGTCGGCGGCTCAAGCGACAACGCAACCAACCCCGACTTCCTGGTGATGCGCTACAACGCCGACGGCACGCTGGACACCAGCTTCGATGGCGACGGCATCGTGACCACCGACTTCGGCACCTGGGGCAATTCGGTGGGTGACATCGCGCTGCAGTCGGACGGCAAGATCGTCGCCGCCGGCTGGAGCAACAACGGCAGCGACCACCAATTCTCGGTCGTTCGCTACAACAGCGACGGCAGCCTGGACACCAGCTTCGACGGCGACGGCATCGCCATCACCGACTTCGGCGCCGGCAACGATGAAGCCAACGGCGTCGCCATTCAGTCCGACGGCAAGATCGTGGTGGTCGGCTACTGGAGCAACGCCGGCAACGATGACTTCGCCGTGGCCCGCTACAACACCGACGGCAGCCTCGACACAAGCTTCGATGGTGACGGCATGGCCACCACCGACTTCGGCAGCAGTGACCGGGCGCGCGACGTCAAGATCCAGTCCGACGGGAAGATCGTGGTCGCCGGGCAGGAGGGCCCCTCGCTCACGCGGGACTTCGGGATCGCCCGCTACAACACCGACGGCAGCCTGGACACCAGCTTCGACGGCGACGGTCTGGTCAGCACCGATTTCTTCGGCAACGCCGATCAAGGCCGCGAGCTGGCGATCCAATCCGACGGCAAGATCGTGGTGGTCGGCCGGGTGCACAACGGCACCGACGAGGACTTCGGCGTGGCCCGCTACAACAGCGACGGCAGCCTGGACACCAGCTTCGACGGCGACGGTCGGGCGGTGACCGACATCAACGGTTTCGACCAGGGTGAAGGCGTGGCGCTTCAGGCCGACGGCAAGATCGTGGCGATCGGCTACGTCAACGCCGCCGTCAGCGGCGACATGACGGTGGTGCGCTACGACACCGACGGCAGCCTCGATACCAGTTTCGACGGCGACGGGATCGCCACCTACGATGTCGGTGGCCTGCACGATGACGGCGAGGCGGTCGCGGTTCAGCCCGATGGAAAGATCGTGGCGGTCGGCCATTCGATGAACGCCTCTGACGACGACGTCTCGCTGATGCGGCTGAATCCAGACGGCAGCCTGGACAGCGCCGCCTGCACCCCGCTGGTGGTCAACAGCACCGGTGATGGCTTCGATATCTCGCCGGGTGACGGGATCTGCGAGACCGGCAGCGGCAACGAGGTCTGCACCCTGCGCGCCGCAATCGATGAGGCTAATGCCTCCGCTGCGCTGGATGAGATCCAATTCAGCATTCCCACCGGCGACGGCGGATTCAGTGCTCAGTGGTGGACCATCAGCTTGGGCAGTGCACTGCCGACCATATCCGATGACGGGGTGCAGATACTCGGTCTCACCCAGGCCGCCTATCAGGGTGATTGGAACGTCGGCCAGGTTGGCACTGGCGGGACAGTGGGCGTGGACGCTGAGCCGCTGCCGCAATACGAGCGCCCGGAGATCGCGATCGACGCCAATGGATTCGACGGCGTTACCATCGCAGGCGGCGCCTCCAACATCCTGGTTGAAGGGTTGACGATCTACGACGCCAACTACGCGGTCCATGCTCCTGCCGGCGCGGGCACCAGCCGCACCGTGCGCTACAACCTGATCGGCACCCTACCGGATGGAAGCGATCCGGCCGCGCAGCGCATCTCCCAGATGGGCGTAAGAGTGGTTGATCCCGCCGAGCTGACCATCACTTCCAACTACATCGGATACTGCGGCACGGTCGGCATCAACGGCAATGACCCCGACTCCACGCTGACCGTGACCTACAACGAGGTCTTCGGCTGCGGATGGTCGGACGACGCACATGACGGCATCGATGTCAACGGGCACAACGGCCTGGTGCAGTACAACCTGAGCCGGGACAACGTCAATCTGTCGATGACCCCCGAGAACGACTCCGGTAATGGGATCGAGGTTGGTTCGACTTCGCCCACTGGCCTGGGCAACAACACCATCGACAACAACACGATCCAGAACAACGTGGGCGCCGGCGTATCGATCCGCAATGGCAATTACGGCAACACCGTCACCAACAACATCCTCACCGGCAACGAGGTCGGCGTGGCGGTGCACATCGAGGGCAGCAGCCAGGTCAACAACAACACCATCTCGCAGAACAGCATCTACGGCAACAACAGCATTGGCATCGATCTGGTCGCCGGGACTTCCGCACCGCCGTACTTCGACGGTCCAACCGCCAACGACGCCGGAGACGGCGACAGTGGGTCGAACGACCTGCTGAACTTCCCGGTGATTTACACCGCGGCGATCTCTGGCTCGAACGTCACGGTCACGGGCGAGGTCCGGCCGGGAGCGACCGTTGAGTTCTTCGAAGCTGACGGCGACGGCACCGGGTACGGTGAAGGCCAGACCTTCGTCTATTCAGCGGTCGAGGGCGGCGGCTCCGACGCCGCCGGGGGTTCCGGGACGGTCGATGGCAGCGCCAATCAGTTCAGCTTTACTTTCCCGGTCGGCTCATTGATCGTCGGAGACGAATTGACCGCCACAGCAACCGACGCCAGCGGCAACACCTCCGAGTTCTCGCTGAACTACACGGTCACGGCTCCGTCGGCAGCGCTCTACCGCTCGGTCGGGGTAGCCGCCACCGACCTCAACACCGGCGCCGAGACCGTGCAAATCTCCGGCACAACCGCCACCTTCTCCGGCGCCATGCCGGACAACATCGGCGTGGGAGACGTGCTGACCTATAACTCCGGCGGCGCTCAGCTGGCCTTCATCACCGGCCGCAGTTCCGCAACCGTCTATACGGTGGTCGACAAGGATGGCGGAACCCCAACCGCGGCCTCCGCCGGCACCACGGTTGGCGTCTTCCGCGCCTACAACTCGCTGGCCGATTGGGAGTCGTCGGTCGAGAACCCGAATATCACCGAACCGGTGGAGAACGACGTCAATCCGAACACCGACCTGGTCGCCTCTAACCGGATCATGATGGTGGCGGCATACGGCGACGGCCCGGATACCACTGCCGTGACGCTCGATAGCTGGAACACCGGCTCCAGCAACTACATCAAGATCTACACACCCACCTCGACCGCTGAGGTCGGCGCCTCGCAGCGCCACTCCGGCGTGTGGGACGGCAGCAAGTACAACCTTCAAGCCGCCGGCCGGGTCATCGACGTGTGGGAGACCCACGTCCGGATCGAAGGGCTGCAGATCTACCAGACTTCGGTTTCCAGCAACGGCGACAGCGGCATTCTGTACAACTCCAACGGGGTGAATGAGTTCTACGCCAGCCACAACATCATCCGCGGCGTGTCCAGCGGAACCATCTGGCACACCGGCATCGAGATCTATTCTGGCTCAACCGGCAGCCTGGCCTATTTCTGGAACAACGTTGTCTACGACTTCCAGGATGCGACCTACGGCCAGGGGATCTACATGACCGACGGCAGCTACACCACATACGCTTACAGCAACACGGTCTACAACACCGGCAATGCCTTCTACAAGGATTCGGTCGGCGGCAGCTTCATCGCCAAGAACAACGTCGCCTTCAACAACGGCGACGATTACAACGGGATGGACGCAGCTTCCGACAATAACCTGGGCGAAGACACCGCCTTTGCCGGCGACGCGAACTACGTTCAGACCGCGCAGACCGACGCGGAGATGTTCGTGAATGCCCCGGCGTCGCCGAGGAACCTGCACCTCGCCGCCGGCTCGGATGCGGTAGATGCGGGAGCTGACCTCTCTGGCGATGCGAACCTGCCGTTTTCGGACGATGTCGACCTGGATAGCCGGTCTGGATCCTGGGACATGGGAGCTGACGAGCGGCCAGCCGGTTCCGTCACGACCATCTATCGCTCTGTTGGAACTACCGCCACCGACCTCAACACCGGCTCAGAGACCGTCCAGATCGCCGGAACCACCGCCACCTTCTCGGGTGCTATGCCCAACAGTATTGGGGTCGGAGATGCACTGACCTACGACTCCGGCGGCGCACAGCTGGCATTCATCACCGGCCGCAGCTCCTCCACCGTCTATACGGTGGCCAACAAGGATGGCGGCTCGCCGACGGCGGCTTCGGGCGGCACGGCGGTCGGCGTTTATCGGGCTTACACATCGCTGCAGAATTGGGAGTCCTCCATCGAGAACCCCAACATCAGTGAACCGGTCGAAGACGACGTCAACCCGGCTACCGATCTGGTCACCGCCAACACGGTGATGATGGTAGCCGCCTACGGCGACGGCGAAGACACAACCGGGCTCTACCTGAACAGCTGGGAAACTGGTCCCTCCAACTACATCAAGATCTACACCCCCACCTCCACTGGCGAAGTTGGTACGAGTCAACGACACAGCGGATCCTGGGATACCTCGGCCTACCGCGTTTCGATGGACGGAACTCAGATTTCGGCGATCACGATCAAAGAACGCTATGTCCGAATCGATGGCCTGCAAGTCGATAGCAATCTGGAATATTCTGGCGAGTCGGACGGCATCCACGTCAGTGACGACAACTCCGATGCGCCCATGGAGATCCAGATCTCAAACTCGATCATCAGGATGACGGCGGCCTCCCCAGCCACGCAGGCGTTCGGCATCGGCGCAATGAACAGCTTCATCGGTCCCAATGCGGATTATGTGACCAAGATATGGAACAACATCATCTATGGATACACCGCGGCTGGGGGTGCCGCCGGAGTGTGCATGTACGGGTCAGACAACGGGACTGTATATGCCTACAACAACACTTGTGTCGGCGGCAGCGGGGCCAACCGCGGCTTTGCGGTGTTCAACAACGTGGACTTCACCGCCAAGAACAACATCTCGATCGACGCCAGCGACCCCTACTTCTCCGCAGCTGGCTACAACGCCGCCAGCACCAACAACTTCTCCGACCTGGGCGACGCACCCGGCTTGAACCCGAAAACCCGGGACGGCGCCGGGGCCGATCCGGTCTTCGTCGGTGGAAGCGATTACCACCTCGACCCGAGCGACACCTGGGTGCAAGGCCAGGGAGCCGATCTCGACAGCGACGCAAACCTGCCGATCACCGACGACATCGATGGCGACGCACGCGATGCAAGCCAGCCAGACATCGGCGCCGATGAATATACAGGGTCGGTGGCCGCCATAGGTGCCAATTACCGTTCAATCGGCACGGCTGCCGACTACACCACCGGAACGGTAGGTGCCACGGACAGCTCGCCGGTTGTGGACGGGTCGGGCACGGCCTGGGTGACCGCCAACCGCGGGCGGGGCGACCGCATCAACATTGATGGAACCGACTACACCATCCTCTCGGTGGACTCGGAGACCCAGCTCACGCTGACCTCAGACTTCAGTGGCACCACAGGTACAGGAAAGAGCTACACCGTCTCTCGCCAGTATTCGACGCTGCAGGGATGGGAGGATTGCATCTCCTTTTCCAGCCCAACCAGCTGCAGCTACTTCCAAGTTGCCAGTGCCGACCTGGTGGCCGATGATCGGAGCGAAGTCGGTGTCATGTACAACGACTCCGCCGTTTCGTCTGACCCGGACTTAACTGCGGGCGTCACCATCGGCGACACCACGACCGATGCAACGCACACGATCACGCTCACCGCCGATGGCAGCAACCGCCCCTATGGCATCGAGGGCGCCGGGGTGCTGCTAGACATCGGCAGCAGCTCAAGCAATGCCATCACAATTCGCGATGAATTCGTCACCGTGGAGTGGTTGGAAATCACCGGAGGAACCAGCTCGCCTTCGGGCATCGAGTTCACAAGCATCGGCGCCTCCAACCTGGGCATCGTCCGGAACAACCTGATTCACGACATGCCTGGTGATGGCATCCGATTGACCCATACCAACCAGGTCACGCAGATCTCTAACAACTTCGTCTATGAGACCCGGCATAACATCATCTTGTCGAGCGACGTCACGCAGGTGGAGATCTACAACAACACGGTCTTTGGCGGCAATCACTCCACCGAGCCGAGCGGTATTGTCGGTAACTACTCCGATTACGGGGGGAAAGTCACCCTACGGAACAACATCTCCCACAGCAACAACAACGCCGACTTCAGTATCACCGGACTGAATGCCGACAGCAGCAACAACCTCTCGGGAGATGGGACCGCACTTACCCACAGCCCGAACCAAGGCTCGCCCAATGGGATCCAGGAGACGGTGCTGGCCAACCTCAACTTCGTGGACGACTCCTCGCCCGGACTCGACCTCCACATCGGCTCGGGCAGCACCGCCGAGGATCAGGGGGCGGATCTGAGCGGGAGCTTCACCACCGACATTGACAATGAGACTCGCTCTGGTAGCTGGGACATCGGCGCCGACGAAGCCGCTCCGGCTGGCGCCGGGCCAGCCTGGTGGGACACCAACTACGGCCACCGGGCCCAGATCACCGTTTCCGCCGGCTCAAGCGACATCCCGGCTGACTACCCCACCCGCTTCCAGTTCGACCACGCCGCATTGGTGACCGCCACTAAGGCACTGGCCAGCGGCGACGACGTACGGGTGGTCTATTGGGACGGTGGTAGCTGGACTGAGCTCGATCGAACCCTTTTCGACGACAACCTCAACAACTCGTCATGGGATCAATCGGACACGACGCTGATGTTCAAGACGGTGAGCAGCATTGCAGCCAGCGGGTCGGATACCGGCTACTACCTGTATTACGGCTATTCGAGTGCCGGCAGCCCGCCGACCAATACGCCCGCCTCCCGCTATTATGTTGCCCAAGACCTGACCGAAACTCAGACATCCAGCACCAGCTATTCAAACAAGGTTCAGCTCGACTTCACCCCGAGCGATTCCAACGAGCAATGGGTCGTAATCGCCACCTGGCGCCAGCGCCACGTGGGCGATGCGGGCACTGAGCAGGATCTGGGTCGAAGCCGTATCCGAATCAACGGGGTGACTCGAACTGGAAACGACAACATCAGCTACAGAATGAGCGGCGACGCCTGGCAGACGTTTGCATCGGTCTTCAAGATTACCGGTACGATATCAGCGCAGCAGATCCGAATTGCGTTCCGCGCTGACGGCGGCACAGACGGCATCGACAAGGCCCAGATCCTGGCCTTCATGATCCCGGACCCGGCGAATGCGGACATCCAGTACGCGGAAGATCTGGCACCGACCACCGATTTCGTGAACCCAACCACATCGCAGTCAGTGTCCTTCACGCCGAGCTCCGCCGGCGACTACATCTGGCTGGCGAACGGCTTCTTCCACGAGGCCCCCGGGGGAGGATCAAACGGCGGCATGTTCTTAGTAGACGAGACGGGCTCGGATGCCCAGACCTCGGGCGAGTCGTATATCTCCAGCACTGAGGTGATTGTGGTTCCGATTACCCACTTCGAAGAACGAACACTTTCCACCAGCAGCCAGACCTTCAGTTTCCGCCACCAACCTGACGATCCGACCGGTGGGGAACGAATGGGCCTCACTCAGCTGCTCTTCCGGTCCGACGTGTTTGAAACCGTGGAAACCGACGACTCGCCGGGGCAGAGCACGACCGGGTCATCCTCCTACCAGAACAAAGCCTCGCTGACTACTACTGCCGTGGGCGGTGGTGAGACGCGCGACTTCATCACCATGGCAGTAATGATGCACGAC
>CAZGCX010000020.1:9056-19032 GCA_964524585.1 uncultured Anaerolineaceae bacterium | reverse complement strand
GAACAGACCGTGCGATTCTTCGCCGCCCGCAAAGATGCCCAGCTGGTCGTCCGAGTACATCCCGGCGAACTACTCGGTGCCGGACACCCGTCGGCCCAGATCGTTCAGCGCTCCCTCACGCAACCCAGCGATCGGGTCACGGTGGTTGGTCCGGATTCTGACATCAACACCTACGACCTGATCGAGGCCGCACACTTCGGCCTGGTCTACACCAGCACCGTGGGTATGGAAATGGCGATGTATGGTGTGCCGGTCATCGTCAGCGGCGCCACCCACTACCGGGGGAACGGATTCACCATCGATCCGACAGATCTCGACCAGTACTTCGCCGAGATCGAGGTCCTTCTGGGCAGATCGCCGGGCCAGAGCCTGTCCCAGTGGCAAATCGAACTGGCCTGGCGCTATGCCTACCTGTTCTTCTTCGAGTATCCCTTCGCCTATCCGTGGCATCTGATTGGTTTCTGGCAGGACCTCGAGTTACGACCTTTCGCTGAGGTTATCGCCGACTCGAGTGGGCGATATGACCGGACCCTGGATGCCCTGGCGGGGGAGCCGATCGAGTGGGCCACTCCAGTTGTCGAGGAGTCGGTGCGCGCATGACGACCGGTGTTGAGATCAAGCGCGAGGTGCGTGAGTTCTACAATTCGATTGGCTGGCAGCAGGTCGGGCAGGGGCTCTATCAGAACGCACGCTATGAGGATCTAAGACCGGTCTCACAGGAATATCTACACCGATGCCATATGCGGGTCGCACGGTTCCTTCCGAAGCAAGGAGTGTCGTTGCTCGATGCCGGTTCCGGCCCGATCCAGTATCCGGAGTATCTGGAGTACTCCCGCGGCTATGCACGCCGGATCTGCCTGGACATCTCGATCCAGGCTTTGCGCGAGGCACGCAGCCGAATCGCCGGCCACGGGCGCTATGTGGTTGGCGACCTCGCGAGACTGCCGTTCTGCAGTGCAGCCTTCGACGGGGTTGTTTCGCTGCACACCATCCACCATCTTCCACCTCAGGATCACGAACCGGCTATCCGGGGGCTCTACCGGTCGCTTCGCCCGGGTGGGCGGGCGGTGGTGGTCTACAGCTGGGGCAAACGATCGCCCCTGATGCGGCTTTTGCGGCCACTGGTGTGGACCGCACAGGCACTGATCCAGCTCTACCAGAAGCTGACCCACCGGTCCTCCGATCCGGCCTCTGAAACCGGTAACCAGCCAGGGGAGGCCAGACAGGGCACTTACACGTTTCGCCATCCCTACGGATGGTTCCGCAACCGGCTGGGGGATTTGCCGGAATTCGAGATTCGGGTTTGGCGCTCGGTTAGCACCGGCCTGTTGCGTGCCTGCATTCACCGTCGGCTCTTTGGTGCCAGCTGGCTCCGCCTGCTGTACTGGCTGGAGGAGCGCATGCCGCACCTTTTTGGCCGGTGGGGTCAGTATCCAATGATCTTGTTCAGAAAGCCGAGCGGCCAAAACGTGGCCCCAAGGAGCGCCGACTAAATGGATTGGAATGACAAAGTTGTCATGGTCACCGGCGGGACCGGTTCGTTCGGCCGCAAACTAGTCGAAATCCTGTTGAAGGACGTTCGACCGCGCAAGCTGATCGTATTCAGCCGCGATGAGCTCAAACAATACGAAATGCGCGAGGCCGGCCTCATCGATGATCGGCTGCGATACTTCATTGGGGACGTTCGGGATCTAATGCGACTGCGACGGGCGATGGAGGGAGTGGATGTAGTGGTACACGCGGCGGCGCTGAAGCAGGTCCCGGCGTGCGAATACAACCCGATCGAAGCGATCATGACCAACATCATGGGGGCCCGTAATGTAGTCGAAGCCGCGCTGGACACCGGCGTGGAACGGGTGACCGCCATCAGCACCGATAAGGCCGTCAACCCAATCAACTTGTACGGCGCTACCAAACTGGCCGCCGAGAAGCTGATGGTGCAATCCAACACCTACGCTGGCGGCCGCGAGACCCGGTTCAGTTGCGTCCGGTACGGCAATGTGCTCGGCAGCCGCGGTAGCGTGCTGGGGGTGTTCCTGCGCCAGCGCCAGGACGGTCGAATCACCGTCACCGATCAGCGCATGACCCGCTTCTGGCTGACAGTCGAACAGGGGGTCCGCTTCACAATTCGATGTCTGGAGCAGATGAAGGGCGGGGAAGTGTTTGTCCCCAAGATTCCCAGCATGCGGGTTGTGGAACTGGCCACAGCAATTGCGCCCGAAGCTGAGATGGATTTCATCGGAATCCGGCCGGGTGAGAAACTCCACGAAGTCCTGGTTTCCAGCGATGAGGCTCGCAATGCGGTCGAACTCAATGACATGTATGTGGTGCAACCCAGCGGTGCGTTCTGGTTCGGTCACGAGTGGGAGGAAGTTGGATCGCCGCTCGCGGAAGACTTTGCCTACACCAGTGATTCAAATGAAGCATGGATTTCGCAGGACGAGATGCTGAAGTTGATCGAACCGTACCTGGGAGCACTGACGGTATCGGCATGAAGAAGGTTTTGATCACCGGCGCAAGTGGGCTGCTGGGCAGCAATCTGGCACGCGACCTGGGGGCGCGTTTGCCGGTCACCGGAATCTACCACCAGCACCCGGTGGAGCTGCCTGGCGTTCGGATGGTCGCTGCAGACCTCATCCAGCCGGCGATTGCACATCAGCTGCTGACTGACGAGCAGCCCGAGCTGGTCATCCACTGTGCAGCTGCGACCGTGATCGACGAGTGCGAGCGCAACCCTCAGTTGGCGCAGCGGCTGAACCGCGACATGGCGGAGACCGTAGCGGCTGCCACGGAGGCTGTCGGCGCAAGCCTGATCCACATCTCGACCGACGCAGTCTACGACGGAGTACAGGGTAGCTACCGAGAGACCGATAAAGCGTCGCCGATCAATGCATACGGCCGCAGCAAGCTGGATGGCGAGGCAGCGGTACAGCTGGCGCATCGGTCTGCGTTGATCGTGCGCACCAATCTGTTTGGCTGGAACTTGCCCCACAAGAGCAATCTGATCGAGTGGTTTCTGGGCCGCCTCATGGACGGGCAGGAATGCCCAGGCTTCACCGACGTCTACTTCTCTCCAATCCTTGTCAACCAACTGGGCGACCTGTTACTTGAGCTCACGGAGGCGGAGGCGAGCGGCGTGCTGCATGTCGCCGGCGCCACCTGCTTGAGTAAGTACGAATTTGGCCGCATGTTGGCGGGTGCATTCGGGTTCGACCCAGAGCTGGTCCGGGCAGCTGAGTTGTCCGGAGCGCAGCTCGGCGCTCCGCGTGGGCGGCGGCTGTGTTTGGATTGCTCCCGGGCGGAGCAGCTGCTCGGCCAGGCGATGCCGGCGCTGGAGGCTGGCATGCGGCGGTTGTGGGAGTTGCGAGACCGAAGCGCCCTTGCGCTGAGCGAGCGATCGGGAATGGTCGATGCTGGTGCCTGATAGCGGGGCTGCTGTTCCGGGCAGGGCTAGAGGCGGATAATGCGACAGATCAACATCGCTGAGCAGTTGATCGGCGACGGTCAACCGACGTATTTCATCGCCGACATCGGCGCCAATCACGATGGATCGCTGGAGCGAGCCAAGGCACTCATTCGACTGGCCGCCCAGGCGGGGGCTGATGCTGCGAAGTTTCAAAACTTCCGCGCCCCGGAGATCGTCAGCGACTACGGCTTCACCCACATGAACTCGCAGGTCTCACACCAGGCCAAGTGGAAGCGGTCGGTGTTTGAGGTCTACCAATCGGCTTCGATTCCGTTCGAGTGGTCAGCCGAATTGAGCGAAGAGTGCGATCAGGCCGGCATCCACTACTTCTCCTCCCCCTACGACTTTGAGGCAGTCGACCAACTGGAGATCTACTTCCCGGCCATCAAGATCGGCTCAGGAGACATCACCTGGCTGGAGATCATCGAGCGCATTGCTTCCAAGGGCAAGCCGGTGTTGCTTGCCACCGGAGCCTCCGACCTCGGCGACGTACAGCGGGCTGTTCAAGCCGTACTGAGACACAACCAGCAACTGGTGCTGATGCAGTGCAACACCAATTACACCGGGAGCGACGAGAACTTCGATCACGTCCATCTAAACGTTCTCAGGAGCTACGCCGATCTATGGCCGGAAGTCGTTCTGGGCCTGTCTGACCACACACCCGGGCACGCCACGGTGCTGGGAGCGGTGGCGCTCGGGGCCCGGGTGGTCGAGAAGCACTTCACTGACGATCGATCGCGCGAAGGACCTGACCATCCATTCGCGATGGACCCGGCCATGTGGCAGGAGATGGTCGATCGGACCCGTGAGCTGGAACGAGCCCTGGGATCCAGCGACAAGTTCGTTGCGGGCAACGAAGCGGAGACCGTCGTGATCCAGCGGCGCTGCCTGCGGGCGGCGCGAGCCATCCAGGCCGGCGAGGAGCTGACCCGCGAGGCGATCGCGGTACTGCGGCCGGCCACGCCGGGGGCGATCCTCCCTTACGAGATTGAGCGGGCGGTCGGGCGGCGAGCTACGCGGGAGATCCCCGCGGGCGAGGCATTGCGCTGGGGGATGCTGGGGGAGTGATCCCGGCGGATGGCGATGGCTGGATCGGAGCGTGCGCCGGGAGCAGTCGGAGAGCCTAGGTGAAAGTGCTTTATTTCTCGCAGGATTACACCCCCCACGACCATCGGTTTCTGGAGGCGCTGGCCAGGACCGATCACCAGGTGGGCTACCTGCGCCTCCAAGACGCCGGCAAAGATCTGGAGCGGCGACCGATTCCGATCGGGATCGAACATATCAATTGGTGGGGCGGGCGACGGGTGATCGGACGATCGGAGTACTCTCGGGCGGCGGCGGAGCTGCGTGGTGTAATCGATGGTTGGGCACCGGACTTGGTGCACGCCGGTCCCATCCAGGACTGCGCCTTTATTGCGGCGGAAGCTGGGGTACACCCCCTGGTGGCCATGTCTTGGGGATCCGATCTGTTGCTCACTGCCGAGGATGGCGAGCGCCGTGAACTGGCTAAACAGACCCTGCATCGCGCTGAAATCCTGGCTTGCGACTGTGATGCGGTTCGAGATGTCGCGATACAGCTTGGCATGGTTGCGGAACGCATCGCAGTGTTTCCTTGGGGAGTCGACCTTCAGCAGTTCACTCCGGCTGGTTCAACGAACATCCGTCGACAACTCGACTGGGAGGAGGCGTTTGTCTTGCTTTCCACCCGCTGGTGGGAGCGGCTGACCGGTGTGGACCTACTGGCTCAGGCATTCGTGAAGGCGGCAGGCCAGGACGAGCAGCTGCGGCTGATCATGCTGGGTTCGGGCACCCTAGACGACGAGATACGAACTCTGATCGTGGGTTCGAATCTATCCGATCGAGTGCACTTCGCCGGCCAGCTTGACCAAGTGGAGTTGCCGGACGCCTATCGCTCGGCGGACCTGTACCTCAGCGCTTCGCATAGTGATGGGAGTTCAGTCTCGCTGATGGAAGCGATGGCGACCGGAACGCCGCCGCTGGTGTCCGACATCCCGGGAAATCGCGAGTGGGTGCGGCATGGTGAGAACGGCTGGCTGTTCCCGGATAGCGATATCGAGGCGATGGCGGAAGGCATACTGGCCGCCCGGCGTGAGATGCGGGGGCTGACCGCAGCCGCCGATGCAGCGCGCCGGACCGCCTTGGAGCGCGCCGACTGGGCTCGCAACTTTCCCAAGCTGCTCGAGGCCTACCGGATGGCGAGGACCATCAGCGAGGCCGCACTCTAGTGGGTAGAACGATCGCCATCGTTCAAGCGCGCATGCGCTCGACCCGGTTGCCTGGCAAAGTGCTGGCGGACATCCGCGGCGAGCCGATGCTGGCGCGGGTCGTCGAGCGGGTGAGGATGGCGCGGCTGCTCAACGAAGTCGTGATCGGAACGACAACCGATGCAGCGGACGATGCAGTTGTTGAGCTCAGCGAGACCCGGTCCTACCCGATCTACCGCGGGCATCCTACCGACGTGCTCGATCGCTACTATCAGGCTGCTGGTGCATACGGCGCGGACACCGTGGTCCGTATTACCGCCGATTGCCCGCTTATTGACCCGACCTTGATCGACCAGACGCTCGGAGAGCTGGTCAGTCAGCAGGCCGACTTCGCCGCCAACCGCTTGCCGCGTCAGCGAACCTATCCGATTGGGCTGGACGTCGAGGTCTGCACCTTCGACGCGCTAGCCAGGGCCTGGCGGGGAGCATCTGAGCCGTTCGAGCGCGAGCACGTGATGCCCTACCTGTATCAGGTTCCCGGCCGATTCAAGACCGTGCTGCTCAATGCAGACTCGAACTTGGGGAATCTGCGCTGGACGGTCGATACACAGGCAGATCTGGAGTTCGTGAAAGCTGTGTACCAACACTTCTTACCGCGGATCGATTTCAAATGGACTGAAGTGCTCCAACTGCTTACCCAGCGGCCCGAGCTGGCGGCCATCAACGCCGGCGTGCCGCATCGGACCGAGTTCGATGTCGAGGAGCGGAGCTCGTGATGGTGATGCAGCTGGCGGCCGGAACCTACAGTCAGCCCGGGTGGTCATGGTAAGGCGCGGGCAGAATCCGGCGAAGTTCGTTGAATCGGTTGCGCACCCTGCACGGATCACGGTGGCGGTCTTGAGCTACATTCCGTTCTTGCGTGGTTTCCACGAGCATGCGCTGGAAGTGCTGGAGACCTGTCTGAACAGTCTGTGGTCGACGACCGACCTTGCGCATGATCTGCTGGTCTTTGACAACGGCAGCGGCGACGAGGCCCGTCGCTATCTTCAGCAGCAATTCGATCAGGGAAAGATCCAACTCCTGATCCTGTCGGACAAGAACCTCGGCAAGGGCGGGGCCTGGAACGTGATCTTGCAGGCTGCTCCCGGGGAGATCATCGCCTACACCGACAGCGACGCGCTCTTCTACAACGGTTGGCTTTCGAAGTCGATCGAGTTAATCGATGGCTTCCCGAACGTCGGGATGGTCACCAGCCGTCCGTTCCGTACGCCGCCGGAGTATTACGCCTCCACCGTTGCATGGGCAGAGGCGGAACCGGTAGCCCGGATCGAGCGGGGAAGCTTCGTTCCCTGGGAGGATTTCCGGGCCTTTGACATGAGCCTTGGCCAGCTCGAGGGCGAGATTCGCGCCCGATACGAATCGACCGAGGATGTACGCCTGACCTACCGGGACCTGGTTGCCTTTGCCGGTGCCAGCCACTGGCAGTTTGTGGCGAAGAAGGAAGTCCTACAAAGGTTCGTTCCATTCGAGATGGACCGACCGATGGGGCAGGTAAGGCGGCTGGATCAGCAGGTGGACCAGGCAGGTCTACTGCGCCTGATGACCGCTGAACCGTTGGTGATGAATATGAGCAACTCGGTCGAGCCGGCGGAGGCGCGATTCAATGGGCAACCGGTACGAAGACGGCGGGGCGCTCGGCGAGCATTGTTGGAACTCCCACCGGTCAGGCGGGTGCTGCTGGCGGCATACAACCGGATCTTCCGATGGTACTACGGCGGCTAGCCGAGGAGATTCCGATTGTCATCAGACGGCGGGCCGGTACTCATCAGCGCGGATCACGGTCTGGCGATTGTGTACTTCTTGCAGACCGAGGTCGTCTCGCGGCTGATCGAGCATGGGAACCAAATTGTGCTCTTGACTGCAGATGACCTGGTCGACATCGCAAGCAAGCGGTTCGGTCGGGCCGGGTTGCGTTTCGAGGGCTTGCGGCTGGATCGACTGCGGCGCTACTCGGAACAATGGTTCGGCGAGGTGCAGTGGTGGTTGCATTTCCTGCGCAGGGTAGGGGGCTCAACCCGCATCAACACCCAGGCAATGGACAGCTACGTCGATCAGGTTCAGGTTGAGCAGTCCAACTGGCGCCGGATCTGGATGCCCGTGGCCAGGACATTCATTGCGGTTCTGCGGCGTTCCGCGGCGGCGCGACGGGCGTTGGTCGCCGCGCAGCAACGTTTCTCACCAGGCGTCTATGAGGACCTGATTGACGCCTACAACCCGGTGCTGGTAGTCGCCAGCACTCCCGGCTGGCGGATGGATCGGTACTTGCTGCGGGAGGCTCGCACGCGGGGGGTGCGTACGGCGACCGTGATCGTTGGCTGGGACAATCCAAGCAGTTACAGCATCCCGGGCGCGAAGGTCGAGTATGCAAGCTGCTGGTCAGCGATTCAGCGTGGGGAACTGGTCCAGGGATCGGACTGGGCTGAGGACCGGATCAACATCGGTGGGATCCCGATCTACGATGGGTACTTGGATCAGCGATGGCTGGTCCCCCGGGCGGATTACTTCGCCCGGCATCGACTCGATCCGGAGCGGCGATTGTTGGGCTACGCCTGCAGCTTCACCTCCTTCGCTCCCAACTATCCAAACGTTGAAGCCCTGGCGCGCATGGTGGCCCAGGAGCAATTCGCAGAACCGGCCCAATTGCTGGTGCGACTGCATCCCAATCACTTCCTGGATGTGCATCTCTTTCGTCAGGAACGGGACCAGATTCATCAACTGGCAAGTGAGCTGCCACACGTGCACGTTGTGGAACCGGTGTCGCTGGGGGAGGGGTTGGGGTACTACTCCGGGGAAGACATGGACGAGAAGGCATCCATGATGGCCTATTCGGATGTTTTCCTGACCGTGTATTCGACGATGGTGGTCGAAGCCGCGATCCACGATCGGCCGATCGTGAGCGTGTGCATCGACCAGCCAGGCGGCTGGAGCTGGCCGCGCAAGTACTCGCTGCCGCTGAGCGCCATCGGGGGTTGGCCTACCCACCAGCGATTCCGCCAGGCACAGGCTGGGCGAGTGGTGATCGACGAGCGCCAGCTGCGCGAGGCGGTTGATGCCTACCTGCGGTCGCCGGACGAAGACCACGATCGGAGGCAGGCATTCGTCGAGCGAGAAATCACCTTCACCGACGGAAGCGCAGGTCGCAGGACCGCCGACTACCTGAACGGTCTGGCGCGGAGCGCGGCGGAGGCGCGGAGCGGCCGATGAACCCGGGCCTCACGCTCTTCACTGCGCCGAAGCCATTCAACGGAGAGATGGATCGGATCCAGCGCAACGCGATCGCCTCATGGGCCGCGCTGGGCGATCCGGTCCAGATCATCTTGCTCGGGGATGAGCAGGGGATGGTACAAGCCGCGCACGATTTCGGTGTGCGACACATCGCCGAGGTCGAGTTGACCTTACAGGGCACGCCACGGGTTGATTCGGTGTTTGCGTTGGCCCGTGCGGCAGCGCAGCATGAGGTGCTGTGCTATGTCAACGCCGACATCATTGTGCTGGAAGACCTGCGGGCGGCGATCGAGACGGTGCGCAGGCGGTTCCAGCGCTATTTGGTTGTTGGTCAACGATGGGATCTGGAGGTCGCCGAGCAACTCAGTTTCGACTCGGCAGGCGCGGAGCTGTTGCGTGAGCGCGCCCGCAGGGACGGCCGGCTACATCGCCCGGCTGGCAGCGACTACTTCGTCTTCCCAAAGCATGAGTTTCGGACCATGCCGCCATTCGCCCTTGGCCGCGCAGGGTGGGACAACTGGATGATCTTTGCCGCTCGCTCCGGAGGGATCCCGGTCGTCGACGCGACCGACGCGGCGTTGGTGATACACCAGAGTCACGACTATTCGCACCTGCCGGGCGGCCAACCTCACTACCGCCTACCCGAGAGTACACGCAACACCGAGCTGGCGGGCGGGCGGCAGACGATCTTCACGCTGGCGGACGCCACCTGGCGGATCGCAGGAGGGGTGGTCAGGCGGCAGGTGATCGGTCGGCAGGGCCTGCTCAGATCGCTGGAAGCGGCGGCCTACAGCCGGCTTGGGTCCGGTCGGATCGGGCGACTCTCCAGGCTGGCGTTCCATCCTTTCGAGACCATTAAGTATTTCATCAGCCGACCTGAAGGTCACAGGGATGATACGGCCGATGCGCGGGTCGCAGGATCGGGCCAAGCGGCAAATCATAGGTGAGGAGCACATTGCCAGGATGAACTTCGAATACAAAGAGACCACTCAGGACCTGC
>CAZGCX010000020.1:0-9046 GCA_964524585.1 uncultured Anaerolineaceae bacterium | reverse complement strand
GATGCTCGAGCTGCTTCAACCGAAACGGGGGATCAGAATCCTGGATGTCGGTTGCGGGTCCGGTAAGCAGCTCCGTGCCTTCCACGACTACCTGGAGGGGCAGGTCGGGCTCACCGGCGGAGATCTGAACCCGGAGCTGTTGGCCGAAGCCCGGCGATCGGTGGGCCAGTACGCAGATATCCGGGAATTGGACTTCGATCGCGAGTTTGCCCTGGATTCCGATCAATTTGATTTGGTTTCGTGCTGCTTTGCGATCTACTACGCGGCCGATCCGGCCTTCACGGTGGGTGAGATGCACCGGGTGCTCAGGCCGGGCGGCCGACTGTTCACGACCGGGCCGATGCCCGAGAACAAGGCCGTGTTCTACGAGATCATCGAGCAGGCGACTGGGAAGCCGGCCCCTCCGATGCCGGGCAGCTCGCGCTACAACTTCTCAATCCGGGAGGCGATTGAGCACAGATTTTCCAAACTGGAAGTCGAGGTCTTCGAGAATCCGCTGACCTTCGAGCAGTTGGAACCGTTTGTGGCTTACACTCGGGCGTCGCTATCAGAAGACCGCAAGCTTTGGACGCCGATGTTTGACAGCGAGCACGGGTTCCAGCAGGTTATGGGAGCGATCCAAGAGGCCGCCAAGGATCGCTTGGAGCGCGAGGGCAAGTTGGTGATGACCAAGGTGGTTGGCGGGTTTGTGGCGACCAAGTAGAGGAGTGGGACGTTGAATTTCAGCGGCAGGCACATCCTGTTCATTGGAGCGCACCCGGACGACATCGAGCTTGGTTGCGGAGCGTTGCTAGCCCACATCAGTGCCACGTCCGACGTGCTGTGCCTGACGCTGTCGGACAACCAAAGCAACCCCGATTTGGGCGAGCTGGTCGCTGAACACCGCAGCAGCATGGCCATCCTGGGAGTACCCGACGACCAGGTGCTCGTCGAGAAGTTCGAGACCCGCAATTTCGCCCGTGACCGGCAGGCGATTCTGGAGTATCTGTACGATCTGGGGCGACGCCATAGCCCGGACTTGGTGTTCGTGCACACCCCGTCCGACATTCATCAGGACCATGGCGTGGCTACACAGGAAGCTCTCCGAGCGTTTCGGGGGATCTCGGTGCTCGGATTTGACGTTTTGCGCAGCAGTTACGGGTTCTTCCCGAACTTCTTGGTGGAGGTCACCCAAGAAGATGTCGATCGAAAGCTGCAGGCGCTGGCGGAGTACAAGACCTACGCCGACCGCTATTACTTCGATCCGGAGGTCGTGCGCGCCACTCTGATCCGCCACGGCGCGCTGGCCGAGCGGCGATTTGCGGAAGGCTTTGAGAGCCTGCGGATTGTTGGAGAGTTCAACCCGGATGGCTGAACTTCAGCTTCTGGCCCACGCATCCGGTGAGCGTACCGCGCTTTATTCGAATGAGTCGCAATTGCGGGCTGCACTTAAGCGAGTGTTGTTCAAGGCCTCAAAGGCCTTGAAAGTGCCGGTCCGAGAGTGGATCGAACCGCTGCCGTTGACCTCCACCGACCTGGAAAGGTTGCAGGCACTTTTCGGCCGTCCCAAGTTTTTCGTGATCGGATATCCACGTTCCGGAACCACGTTGCTGGCACGACTGCTGGCACTGCACCCTGAGGTGCACTGCAACTGGCAGGCGCATTTCTTCTCGCAAGCAGCGTCCCTGAGCTCGATCTTGCTCAATCCAGACCTGGCAGCGTGGACCGCCCGCGGCAACAACCACTGGTGTGACTCCTCGACGAGCTGCTCAGCGATCTTCCGTGCCGCTTGCGACTTCGTCATGGAGTCGCAGGCAGCCGAAGTCGGGAAAGCGATCGTCGGGGACAAGTCCCCGGACGAGGCCTGGTCGTCGAACTTAAGCGCGCTTCATGCCATTTACCCCGACGCATTGGTGGTCAACATCGTTCGCGACGGGAGAGATGTCGTGTTGTCCCGGCGGGTGCAGCAGCTGGTGGATCTGCCAGGGAATTTGAGCTCGGGCGGCAGGCGGCTACTTCGGAACCTCCGCAAAGGCAAGCGCATCCCTGATCAAGCCGGGTTGTTCACCGAGAAATGGATGGCCAGGGAGGCGAGCCGATGGAATCGAGAAGTGCTTGATACCGACCGGATCGCCCGCGATCTGTTCGGTCCGCGTTATCGGGCACTGACCTACGAAGCCCTGCTTGATCCTCCGTTTGAGGAACTCCAGGTCATTTGGGGACACCTCGGCGCACGGCCTGAAAAGGTGGCGCGTCAGGAGATCGAGGCGGAACTGGCCGACAATCCTGCGGCGGACTGGCACGGTCAGAAGGCGCCCGAGTTGACCCGCCAGATCCCTCGCGGTCAGGCAGGTGGGTGGAGATCCATGTTCCGCGCTGAGGATCGATCCGAGTTCTTGGAGCAAGCCGCGCCGGGGCTCGAGGCTTGGGGATACGACACGGAGAGCTAAGTGCGATTCCTGATCTGCGGCCTGGGTTCGATCGGAAGGCGCCACCTGCGCAATCTGCAGCAGATGGATCAGCAGGACCTTGCGCTGTTTCGGTCTGGCCACTCCACTCTCCCGGAGGATGAGCTGACGGGAATTCAGTCCTTCGCCGATCTTGACGGCGCGCTGCGCGCGTTCGAACCGGATGCGGTGATCGTGGCCAATCCGACCGCGCTTCATCTTCCGGTTGCGATTGCCGCCGCTGCGGCCGGTTGCCATCTGCTCTTGGAAAAGCCGGTCTCACACAGCCTGGAGCGGATCGACGAGCTTCAAGATGCGCTTCGGGTCGGCGGCGGAAAGGTGCTGGTTGGCTATCAGTTCAGGTTCAATCAGGGGCTTCGCGAGATCCTGAGACTGCTGGAAAGCGGGAGGCTCGGACGCGCGTTGTACGGTCGGGCTCACTGGGGTGAGTACCTGCCGGATTGGCACCCGTGGGAAGACTATCGGGATGGCTACAGCGCCCGTGCCGATTTGGGAGGCGGCGTACTGCTGACCTTATCGCATCCATTTGACTACCTGGCCTGGATGCTGGGCGAGGTGGAATCCGTTGCGGCGACCACCAGCCACACCGGCGGGTTGGAGATCGATGTCGAGACGCTCGCCGAGGCGACGCTGAACCACGCCGGCGGGGCAATATCGAGCGTGCATCTGGACTACCTGGAGCGCCCTCCACGACACACATTGACCATCGTCTGTACCGGCGGAATCATCGAGTGGTCGGCGGAGACCAGCGATGTCAAATGGCGGGCGGCGGAGGGTGGCGAGCAGCACGAAGCCCTTGCTCCACCTGGCTACTCGCGCAACGCAATGTTTACGGATGAGATGCGGCACTTCCTGGATGTGGTAGCTGGCTCGGCAGAGCCCTCGTGCGGCTTGGCCGATGGGGTCCGGGCGCTAGCGGTGGCGCTTGCCGCAAGCGAATCGGCTGTAAGGGGTCTTCGGGTCGGTGTCGGGAGCGCTACGGGGATCGAGGCCCAATGAGCAGCAACCCAGAACTCGCTGAGCAATTTCGCCTGACCGGTCAGGTGGCGATCGTGACCGGTGGAGCCGGTCTGCTTGGGGTGAGCCACTCCCGGACTCTCGCGCAGGCCGGCGCTACGGTTGTGATCGCCGACTTGCGGGCAGATCAGGCCGGTGCGGTTGCCCGCGAGATACAGGATGAGACCGGAGCCGAAGTCCTCGCAATCGAGACCGATGTCTCACAACCACAGTCGGTCAAGCAGATGGTCGCGGCGACGCTGGATCAGTTCAGCAGGATCGATATCCTGGTCAACAACGCAGCCATCGATCCGAAGTTCGACGCTGATACCCGGTCCAGCCACACCACCAGCTTCGAGGAGTTCCCCTATGCAGACTGGCAGCAAGCGCTGGCAGTCAACATCGGGGGGATGTTTCTGTCTGCCCAGGCAGCTTGCAAAGCCATGTTGGAGCGCAAGCACGGGGTAGTAGTCAACATCAGTTCCACCTACGGGTTGGTCGGCCCCGACCAACGGCTCTATGCACGAGAAGGGATGCCGCCGCAGTTCAAGCCGGTGACGTATTCGGTCAGCAAAGCCGCGGTACTCGGGCTGACGCGCTACCTGGCGACTTACTACGCCGGAAAGGGCATCCGGGTCAATGCGCTTACGCCAGGAGGTGTGTTTGCCGACCACGATGACGAGTTCGTCAAGCGCTACTCGGCCAAAACGGTGCTGGGCAGGATGGCGGAGAAGGAGGAAATCAGCAGCGCGCTGTTGTTCCTGGTCTCAAAGGCCTCCTCCTACATGACCGGCGCCAACCTGGTGGTTGACGGAGGGTGGACGGCTTGGTAGCTACAGACCGGCAATCACTCGAGGCCACAGGCGGGCCCACCGGGCGGAACGACCTGACGGGCCGGGCGACCTTCATTTGCGGACATCCGAAGTCCGGCACCAGCCTAGTCATGACCTTGCTCGACTCCCACCCTGAGCTGGTTGTCTACCCGGAGGAATCGGGCTACTTCCGGCGGTTCGAGCCGCAAGCAGCACACTCATCGGACCAGGAGCGGCTGCATGTGGCGGAAGAACTCATTCTTCGAATCTTCAACTGGGATCCGGCCGATCCGCATCCCAGCCAGGCCGGGTTTCCGGATCGCGACTACTCCGACATTGACTTCGAGCAGGTCCGAGAGGCATTCCGAGCGCGGGCCATCGGGGAAGGCGAAGCGTCACGCACCATTCTGCCAGCTGCGGTCGTGGCGTACGGAGAAGTCGCTGGGATGCTTCGGCCAGCGACGCGGCGCTGGGTGGAGAAAACCCCGTACAACGAGCAGTTTGCGGACCGAATATTCGCGCTGTGGCCGGAGGCCAAGTGCATTCACGTCGTGCGCGATCCGCGGGACAATTACGCCTCGTACCGGCGCAAGCACCCGGATTGGAGCGAGTGGACTTTTGCCCGCTCTTGGCAGCGGTCGCTGCTTCGAGGCATTCAGAATCGGGCGCGGTACGGTGCGAGCCGCTACTGGATCATGCGCTACGAAGACCTGATCCTGCGCCCTGAGGCAGTTCTGACTGAGCTGGTCGAATTCCTCGAGATCGACATGGATGCGAGCTTACGCACTCCAACTCGAGCCGGCAAACCCTGGGGAGGCAATTCGATGTTCGGGGAACGGTTCGAGGGCATCAGCGACTCGCCGGTTGGGCGGTATCGGCGGAGCCTGAGCTCTACCTCGACTCGGCGATTGGAAACAGCATTGCATCCTTTGATGCGGGAATTTCGTTATACGGTCGAAAGCCCAATCGGCTTGAAGGCCCGAACCGTGGGTTGGATCGTCCGCGCTTCATGGCTGCTGCGAGGAGTGCCTCCGGTGCCGGGCATCGCGCCAGGTGACCCAGGTGCCTGAATCAGATCGCCGAAAGGTCTCCAATGGCTGAATCAGCCGAACCACTGGTGCTGGCGATCGTGCCGGCGCGTGGTGGATCCGAGTCGATCCCCCATAAGAACCTGCGCTTGTTTGCCGGCCACCCGCTGCTGGCCTACAGTATCGCCGCCGGCCTTCAGGCAAAGACGGTCGGCCGGACGATCGTATCGACAGATGATGAGCAGATCGCGGACATCGCCGAACGCTACGGGGCCGAAGTCCCCTTCGTCCGACCGCCGGCGTTGGCGCAAAGCGACACGCTCGACCTACCCGTGTTCGAGCACGCGCTCCACTGGCTGGAACAGGAGCAAGGTTACCGGCCGGAGATCGTGGTGCAACTTCGGCCGACTTCACCGCTGCGACCGCCAGACTGTGTCGACGGCGCAGTGAAGACCATGATCGATCACCCGGAGGCCGACTCGGTGCGTGGCGTGGTGCCATCCGGTCAGAATCCGTACAAGATGTGGCGAATCGAGGCCGGCAGCTTGCGCCCGCTGTTGGGTGATGTGCAGGAAGGCTACAACCAGCCCCGCCAGAGTCTCCCGGCGACTTACTGGCAGACCGGCCACATCGATGCCGTCCGGGTCCGGACGATCCTGGGCAAGCACTCGATGACCGGGGATCAGATCGTGCCCTGGTTGATCGAGTCCAAGTACTCGGTAGACATCGATACCGATCTGGATTGGACCCGTGGGGAACGCCTGGCGCAGCTCGAAGGTCTGGATTACGTGCGGCCGACGATACCCGGCCGATCGCTCAGTGCGAAGATCGAGCTGCTGGTGCTGGACTTCGATGGTGTGCTGACCGACGATCGGGTTTGGGTCGATCAGGACGGCAAGGAGGCGGTAGCTGCGCACCGCGGAGATGGGTACGGGATTGCGCAGCTTAGGGAGCGCGGTATCGAGGTGATGGTCCTGTCGCGCGAGCCCAATCCGGTAGTTGCCGCGCGCTGCCAGAAGCTAGGCATAACGGCCATTCAGGGCGTGCAGGACAAGGGCGCCGAACTCAGCAAGCTGATGCAGGATCGAAAGATCGATTCGTCACGCGTGGCGTATGTTGCCAACGATGTCAACGATCTGCCTTGCTTTCCGCTCGTCGGCTGTGCAGTTGCGGTGGCGGACGCACATCCGGAAGTGTTAGCCGCAGCAGATTTGAGACTTCGCAGGATGGGTGGCCACGGGGCGGTTCGGGAGGTCTGTGATATGTTGCTTGAACTCAAGCAGCCGAGGAGGGTTGGTGGCTAGAGAAATCATGCTCGGGGATCGTCCGGTCGGCGACGGGCATCCGGTATTCGTGATCGCCGAGATCGGGATCAACCATAATGGCGATCTGCAGTTGGCCAAGCGCATGATCGATGCGGCGCTGCTGGCAGGTGCCGACGCGGTGAAGTTCCAGAAGCGTACGCCGGAACTCTGCGTTCCGGAGGGTCAGCGCGGAAAAATGCGCGAGACGCCATGGGGTTACATCACCTACCTCGACTACCGCTACAAAGTCGAATTCGATGACGAAGCATACATGGCGATCGACGCCTACTGCGCTGAACGTGACCTGACCTGGTTTGCCTCGGTCTGGGACGAACCCTCCGCCGACTTCATGTTGGCATTCAATCCGGTGGCGTTCAAGATTCCGTCGGCTTCGCTCACCGACCACCAGCTGCTCCGCAAGGTGCGATCCACGGGTGTCCCAGTGCTGCTCTCGACCGGCATGTCGACCATGCAGGAGATTGAGGCGGCGGTTGCAGTACTGGGTGTGGACAACCTGCTCCTCAACCACGCGACCAGCACCTATCCCTGCGAGCCGAAAGAACTCAATTTGAGGGGCATTCAGACGCTACGAGAACGCTTTCAATGCCCGGTGGGCTATTCGGGACACGAGGTAGGGCTGGTGCCCTCGGCTGTGGCGGTCGCACTTGGCGCTTGCTCGATTGAGCGCCACATCACGCTGGACCGAGCGATGTGGGGAAGCGACCAGGCGGCGTCGGTCGAGCCGCATGGATTTCAGACATTGGTCAAGTACATCCGGGTGACTGAGTCCGCGTTGGGCGACGGAGAGAAGCGGGTTTACGAAAGCGAGCAAGAGTCGCTTAGCAAGCTCCGGCGAGTGCGGGCCTGAGTCGTTGGGTTATGTCAAAGGCCAAAGCGGCGGTGGATCGCATCAAGTACTCATTGGCGGATCGGAGGATCCGGCAACAGGTGGATCGCGTCGAGACCTGGCTCCGAAGGCAGCGGCCTGTACGAAGCGGCGAGCCGCCGGTGATGTTCTTCAACGCCTCGACCCGCATCCACCATTTGAGCCTCAACGGGGCATTCTCATTGTTGGCGGCGTGGGCGGTGCGCACGACCGGCATACCGGTGCGGTACCTGGTGTGCCGGCGCGGCATGCAGCAGTGTGTCTTGGGGACCAACGCCGACCGCCCGGAACAGCCACCGCCGTGCAACGTCTGCCTTCGCTACAGCCAAGGACTGTTTCCGGATGAGCTGTCCGTCGGGATCACACTGGACGAGCGGTCGGCCGGTACTGACGAAGCCGAGCTTGGCGGCGCCTCGCTTGGGCAACTCATGCAATGGGAGGCGGATGGACTGCCGTTTGGCCGGCTCTGCCTGCCCAGTTTGCGTTGGGCGCTCCGTAGGCACGACCTGGTCGATGATGGCCCAACGCGGACGGTATTTCGCCAGTACCTGGTTTCGGCTCACAGCCTGGCCAACCGGCTGGACCTGGTTTTCGAACAAGACCAGCCACGAGCGCTGGTGGTATTCAATGGCGTCATGTATCCGGAGGCAGTGGCACGTGCGGTGGCCAGGAACCGGGCGATCCCGACGGTGACCCACGAGGTGGGACTGAAACCGAATTCGTCCTTCTTCAGCCACGCGGATGCGACATTCCGTGAGGTCAGCCCCACTGATCTGACTCCGGCACAGGATCAGGAACTCGATCAGTATCTTGACTTGCGGCGGAAGGGCAGATTCAGCATGGCCGGGATCAGGTTTTGGCCGGAAGTTCGGCCGCTTCCGGAGCAGGTCTCGGAGCAGCTGCCAGGGGGTCGCGATCTCGTAACGGTATTCACCAACGTGGTATTCGATACCAGTCAGGTTCACGCCAACACGCTGTATGAGCACATGTTCGCGTGGCTGGACGACGTGAGTCAGGCGGTTCGCTCGCACCCCGAGACTCTGTTCGTGGTGCGGACCCATCCAGACGAGAACCGTCCAGGCAAGGCCAGCCGGCAGGCAGTTGCGGATTGGTTTGAGGCCAGCGAACTGGCCAACCTTTCGAATGCCATGCTTGTGAGTCCTGAAGAGCATGTCAGCTCCTACGAGCTGATCGAGCGATCGAAGTTCGTTATGGTCTATAACTCCTCGGTTGGTCTGGAGGCCTCCATCCTGGGCGTTCCGGTTCTGTGCGCCGGAAGGGCACGCTACACACAGGTCGATACGGTCGAGTTTCCGGATTCAGCGAATGCCTATCGACAGCGCCTGGAGGATTGGCTGCAGGCGGATGAGATCGAAGTTCCAGCGCGGCGCCGTTCGAATTCGCGGGCGTTTCTGTATCACGAGCTCAACCACGCCTCGCTGGATCTTGGGGATTTCCTCGACCCGTATCCGATAATGCCAGGAATGGTGGAGTTGAGTGACTTCGAGCCGGCGAAACAGGCCGAGTCAGTCGAGCTGGGGGTGATTGCGACCGGCATCTTGGAGCGGTCGCC
>CAZGCX010000019.1:0-19375 GCA_964524585.1 uncultured Anaerolineaceae bacterium | reverse complement strand
GCGCGGCCAGCGCTAGTCGGATCCGAACCCGCCGGCCCAGACGCACGGTTCCGCTAGTTGCTTTTTCCACGCTGCTCAGCATCAATGATTTCACGCAGCACCTTGCGGCGCTCCGGCCCACCCAGCAGCTCCAGCCGGCGAAGCCCGAACGGGTCGGCCAGCTCGCGCAGCGCGTGCAGTTCGAGCTCGCTGGGCGGCTCAGTTTCGGTCACATCATCTGCCATCTCGACCGTGAAGCCGGTCTTGCGCTGCAACCGCTCGAAGCTGACCCCAGGATGCAGGGTCCGCAGGCGCATCCGGCCGCCGGCGAAGTCGAATTGACCGAGATCCGAAACCAGCCAACGCGGCCCGGTTCCGCGCCGCCGCTCCGGCACGTGACCCAGGCCGGTCCGCCAATCCAACTGCTCCACGAAGGTCACCCGCGAATGTCGGGGAACGTACAGCTGCACCTGATCCATCATTACGGACACATCTGGGATTCCGCCGACGCCCGGCATGCGCAGCCGCGGGTGTCGATGATCGGTGCCGAAGGCCAGATTATTGAAGTTACCTTGCGGGTCGACTTGTCCAGGCCGGAAGAATTCCTTGGGCCGGACGCGCGGCAAGTAATCGGCAGCAGCTTGGACGAAGCCATAGCTGTTCAGTGCCGAATCCAGCCATTGCCCTTCGGCGGTTGTGAGCCCCAGCGCTGGCCCGCCCTGGCAGATCGTCTGGCCGATCGCGGAGGCAAAGAACAGATTCGGCGCGTGGGTTCGCTGCGCCAGCACGGCCGCGGCGGCAGGAAGCGGAGTCGCCAATCCAAGCGCTACCGACTCTCCATCTTGGATCTGACGAGCCAAGCACACACAAAGCAGCTCGTCGATCGTCCAGTCCATCCTATCGGTCAAGGTTTCACCCGCTTGAGTGTCCGCCTCGCGCGCCCGTAAACTAATATGCCCCGCCGTGTGCGGGGCATAGGCACCAGCGGTAGCTCTGACTCACAGCTCGACGAAGTAGGCTTCCGCGGCCCGATCCAGCAGTTCCTTGCTCATCGCCGGCTCTACCCCCAGGTAGCGTGAGATATCGAGGATCTGGTCGCAGATATCCCGCGGGTGCGATGCCCGCAGCTTCCGATTGCGTTTGATGTACCACTCTTGCAGCATATAGGCCAAGCCCCGATCCGAGTACGGGATTCCCTTTGCTTCTGCAGTACGTTTGAAGATCTCCCGGTATGCCTCGTAAGAGGGATCGGACACCTCGATCTTGTGGCGAAGCCGGCGCAGGAACGCCTCGTCCACCAGATCTTTAGGAGGCAGGTTGGTCGAGAAGACGACCAGCACATCGAAGGGCACCTCGATCTTGCGCCCGGTATGCAAGGTCAGAAAGTCAATCCGATTCTCCAACGGTACGATCCATCGGTTGAGCAGATCGCGCGGTCGAACCTGCTGCCGTCCGAAGTCGTCGATCAGGAATACCCCGCCATTGGCTTTGACCTGGAACGGTGCCTCATAGAACTTGTTCACATCATCGAAGACCAGGTCCAGGCCGTCCATTGTCAATTCACCACCGACCACAATGAACGGTCGACGGATCTTGACCCAGCGGGGGTCGCTCTTCAGCGCCCCGGTTCCGACGGTCTCCGACTCGACCACCGGCGAGAGCTCATGGTTCACCGAGTCGTACAACTTGACCACCTGCCCACCGATATCGATGGCATAGGGAATGGTCATGTCTTCGAGCAACAGCAGCCGCCCAATGGAGCGTGCGATAGTGGTCTTTCCGTTTCCGGGTGGGCCGTACAGGAAAATCGAAGCGCCGGAGTTGACCGCCGGGCCGATCTGGTTAAAAGTGGTCTCAGACAGCACCAGGCTTTCCAACACCTGTTTCATGTTGCGCGGATTGACGGTCGGCCGGCTGCGGCTTTGCCGGGTAACCGACTCGTTATAGACCTCGATCGGCACCGGAGCCGGGCCGGCGTACTGGCTGCGCTCCAGCGCTTCGCGCGCCCGGCGGATTCCAGCATCGGTGATCGCGTATTGGTACGAGCCCTCACCGATACCGATCTGGGTCTTCACTTCGACGAACTTCTCGCGCTTGAGCGCCTCCAGGATGACATCGGCCACCCCGGCGTAGGGCAACGCCATTGCCTCAGAGACTTTGAAACCGGTCAGGTAGCCACGGAAATAGAGGACCTTGAGCGCTAAGTCCTGCAGCCAGAGTTGTGAGAGGCCGGTGTCTTCAATGCGATTGACCGCTGGTGGCGTGTACCGCAGGCTGCCGGTGGTGGGCATGTCGGCGGTACGGATGACCCGGGGCGACGTGCGTGGGAGCGTCATGGAGTTGATTATATAACCCAGCGCAAGGGGGAGCAAACGGTCAGTTGTTCCCACTCGCCCCGGTCTGTACAATTACGCCTGTGTCCCCAACCCTGACCTTCTTAATTCCAATCTACAACGAGAGCGCCACCGTCGAGGAGATCGTGAGCCGGGTTCAGGCCAGCGGCCTGGCGGATGAAATCGTACTGGTCGACGACGGCTCGACCGACGGCACCGATGAACTCCTGCGTGCGATTCAGGCGAATCAGCCGCAAATCAAGCTCATCTCGCACCCGACCAACCAGGGGAAAGGCGCCGCGATCCGCTCCGGAATCGCACAAGTCACCAGTGACCTGGTTCTCATTCAAGACGCTGACCTGGAGTACGACCCGCGAGAGGTCAGCCGGCTGCTCGAACCGATTCTGGAAGACCGGGCAGATGTGGTCTACGGTTCCCGGTTCCTGGGCGGGCCGCGGCGCACGACCATGTTCTGGCATATGGTGGCAAACAAGATGCTGACGCTGATGACCAACGTGATGTACAACAGCATCCTGTCAGACATGGAGACCGGCTACAAACTATTCAAGCGGGAGTGGTTAGAGCAGATCCAAATCCGTTCCGATCGCTTTGACTTCGAACCGGAAATCACTGCCAAGCTGCTGAAGCGCCGGGCGCGCATATTCGAGGTTCCAATCTCATTCAACCCGCGCGAGTACGCCGATGGGAAGAAGATCGGCCTGATTGACGCCTTCGCGGCAGTGTGGGCCCTTCTCAAATATCGGCTGGTGGACTAGCTGTGGCTCGGCCGAACCCCACGCGGCGGCCAGCAGCCCGAAGAGTGATCTAGCCGTGACTCGGCTGGACCTGGCGTGGCCGCCAGCAGTCCGAGAGTGACCTAGGCCCGGCTCGGCCGTAGGTCGAGCACGTTCAACTGCAGGCCGACGACTCCGCGAAACGTGTTGCGCTCGAGCCGGTAGACGAGGTCGACCGTCCTCGGCAGGTCGCGCAGCCGGTCGCCAAGACGAAACCCAATCGCGTCGAACACCCGGCCGCTCTGTCGCAGCGACAGTTTCAAATGGCGCTTTCGGGCGCCGACCGCTCGCTTGGTCAGCACCACCGCTCCGGAGGTTTCGAACGTCGGATAGGGATTTGCCTCTCCGCACGGTTCGAGGCGGTCGATGAAACCCATCAGACCCTCGGTGAGTTCGTCGAAATCAAGACTGGCATCGATCCGCAGCTGGGGCGCGAGCTCGAGACCACCAAGCTGATCCTCCGCCAGCCTATCGATCCGCGCAGCGAACTCGTGCAGATTCTCCACCGGCAGTGAGAATCCCGCTGCGCGAGCGTGACCGCCAAACTTCGACAGCAGATCCGCACATTGTCCGAGCGCTTCGGTAATGTGGAATTCCGGGATACTCCGCGCCGATCCGTGGATCGTCCCGGCCTCCCGCACTCCCACCAGCGCCGGTTGGTAGCTCTCGTCTGCGAGGCGCGAGGCCACCAAACCCACCACACCCTGATGGAATCCTTCGTCGAAGGCCAGGATCAGGTTCTCGGCCAACGGTTCGACGGCCAGCAACTCGCGGGCTCGGTCCAGGGTCTCGTTGGTCAGCTCCTGCCGGTCCTTGTTCAGTGCGTCCAATGCGCTGGCGCGTTTCCAGGCTTCCGGTCCAGCCTGGGATAGCAACAGCTGCACCGCCTCCCCAGCATCTGACAATCGCCCGGCGGCGTTGAGACGCGGCCCGAGCCCAAAGCCAATGGCCGACGCATCCAACGCGTCGGCGCCGTATCCGGCGAATTCGGCCAGCGCTCGCAAGCCGGGTCGCGCCGCCTCCCTGAGCACCTGAAGCCCTTGCCAAACCAGCTGCCGGTTCTCCTGTTGCAGCGGCGCCAGATCGGCGACCGTGCCCACGGCGACCAGGTCGAGCAGATCCGATGCAGAGCCGTCTCCTGCCCGCTCCAGCAG
This sequence comes from uncultured Anaerolineaceae bacterium, assembly GCA_964524585.1. Taxonomy (GTDB): domain Bacteria; phylum Chloroflexota; class Anaerolineae; order Anaerolineales; family E44-bin32; genus JADFRG01. The sequence continues at coordinate 15,115 of CAZGCX010000019.1, read as the reverse complement.
GGCCTGAGCTAGCTTGAAGGCAATACCGACTCCCGACAAGCCTTTGAAGGGGTATGAGTCTCCGGCGCGATGCGGGTTTAACGCTGCCACCGCCTCCGGCAGCCGCTCACCAGGCAGATGGTGATCCGTGACGATTACATCGATCGGGGAACCGTGAATCACGTCCAGGTCCCGGATGCCGCAGTCCACACTCACGATCAATCCGGCCCCTTCGTCGGCCAGAGTTCTTATTGCGTCGCGATTCAGGCCATACCCCTCTTCAAATCGACTCGGCACGTACCAGCGCGCAACCAAACCTGCTCGCTCGAGTGCCTGAAAGAGCAGTGCAGTGGCGGTAATCCCATCGGCGTCGTAGTCGCCGTAAACCACAACCTGCTGGCCCTCTCGCTTGGCCAAGTCCAGACGCTCTATGGCGTCCTGCATGCCCGACATCAGATAGGGGTCCGACTCGCCTTCATATCGCCGGGCCAGGTACGACGCGGCTTGCTGCTGAGAGCGGACGCCACGCCGAGCGAGCAATGCTCGTTCGGTCGGCGAAAAGGGGGCCAGCGCATGCTCGACCGCTGGCGGCGTCGGCGCGGGCTCGACCCAGCGCTTCTCAATCACCGGGTCCCGCCGCTGGCGCTCGAACGCTGATCTACTCCAATGTCCAAACTGACCATCTCCAGTGAGTTTGCCACAGAACTTAAGGGGGTCGGTAGCCGAAACCAAAACGGCCCGCTCGAGGCGGGCCGCTCTTGGCAAATCGCGTAGTGGCTTAGGCCCAACCCTGATTCTTTACGAAATCGGTGACCACCGGAATGTTTACATACTGGCCCTGGTAGGCGCGGATCCCCCAGTACACTCCGACTGCCCAGATCAGGAACCATGGCGCACCGAGGCAAAAGATCAACACGGTGCTCAAGATCGAACCGATGACAACATTGAACAATCCCCAGACCAGCGCCTGTGCATTGTGGGCGCGGATGAACGGACGGTTCTTCTTGTCTTCCATCAGCATGATGATGATGGGGATCAGCGGGGTTAGGACGTATGCCAGCAATGCCCACAGTTTGTCGTCGTTGGTAATGCCGTTGGACTGCTCTGTCATTCCTCGATCTCCTCTCGAAGCTAACGGGATGGGACTAGATTGTATCCTTGCACGATGCAGTTGCAAGTCACACAGCTACAACCCCAGAGGTGCCGTCGGGTTACACGACTGTGCTAGCATAGGCGCATGCGGGTGGTGTTCATGGGTTCGCCGGAATTCGCCATTCCCACTTTGACCCGGTTGATCCAGGAGCATCAGGTGGCCGCCGTGGTCTGCCAACCGGACCGACCCGCTGGGCGCGGCCGACGGGTTCAGGCGCCACCAGTCAAGCAGCTCGCGATCAAGCACGGTATTCCAGTGCTTCAGCCCGCCAAGGTGCGGGACGCCGACTCATTGGCCGCGGTCCGCAGCCGGCAGCCAGAAATCATTGTGGTGGCGGCCTACGGCCAAATCCTGCCCCAGGCGCTGCTGGATATTCCGCCGCACGGAAGCCTGAACGTGCACGCTTCGCTGCTGCCTCGCTGGCGAGGTGCCTCACCCATTCAATACGCGCTGCTTACCGGAGATCGCGAGACCGGCGTGACAATCATGAGGATGGATGCGGGCATGGATACCGGACCGCTACTCGCCCAGCGCGCGATACCGATACCTGAGCAGGTAACTGCCGGCGACCTCTCCCAGTCGCTGGCAGAACTCGGCGCCGAGTTGCTAGCCGATAGCATTCCGGCCTACGTCAGCGGCCAGCTAGAACTGGTTCCGCAGGACGACGCCCTGGCCACGCTCGCGCCCCGGTTGACAAAGTCGGATGGCGAATTGGATTTCAACCGCGGCGCATATGAGCTAGCCCGCCAGGTGCGGGCCTTCGAACCCTGGCCAGGCAGCTTCACCCACTGGAGCGGTCGGCGACTTCTGATCAAAGCTGCCCATGCTGACCGGAATGGTGACGGGCAGCCGGGATCGGTCCATTCGTTGAACGGCAGCCCGGCAGTGAGCACCGCTGACGGGATCTTGGTGTTGGATGAAGTACAGCTGGCGGGCAAAACCGAATCATCGGGCGCGGACTTCCTGCGTGGCGCCTTGGGCATTGTCGGTGCCCACCTGCCAAACTGATGGACCTGCAAATCATCCGAACTCGCCACCCACCCGAGGCCTACCAGGCACAACTGGCCGACCTGCTGCGCGGGGTCGCGCCCGGAATCACCGTGGACGACGTTCAGCGGAGGTTGGCGTTGCTGCCTGAGTCGGATCGACTCTTCTTGGCGCTCGATTCGGACCTGCTTATTGGCTATGCGCAATTGCGAGTCAGTCATGACCTCATGGCGGAGAATCAGGTGGATTTGCTCGCCATCATGGTAGATCCCTCGAAGCGGCGCCTTGGCGTGGGCACCCGACTGATGACCGCCGCCGAAACCTGGGCCATGCAGTCTGACCGGGCAAACCTGCGGGTACGGGCCGAGGTCATCCGCACCGACGCCCTGGCCTTCTTTGCCGCACTCGGCTATGCCCCATCCTCGACAACTCAGGAATTCACCCGGGATCTGGCGGCCTCCAGACGGGCAGAAGCGCCTACCCAACCCGCCTGATCACCCGCGCAGTGCCTGACGATTTCAAGCCACAGATCCTGTTCAACGGTCGCATCTATCGGTCGGCTCGCACGCAGCGCGCCGAGAGCTCGCTGCTGATCGAAGGAGCACGGATCCGCTACCTGGGTCCGGACCGAGGGCCCACTCTCTCCGGGATGCAGCGGGTCGACCTTGGGGGCCGTACCGTGCTGCCCGGGCTGGTCGACGCGCACATCCACCTCGAACACTACGCCCACCGTCTGAACATGATCGACTGCGAGCTTCCCCGCAAGGCCGACTGCCTCAAGGCGGTCGCCGACCATGCCGGGCAAAACCCGGGCCAGGGCTGGGTACAGGGACACGGCTGGAACCACAATTCGTGGGGCGGGTACGGTACGGCGGCTGAACTCGATCAAGTTCTGCCCGACCGACCGGTCTATTTGAGTGCAAAATCACTTCACGCGGCATGGGTGAATTCTGCCGCGCTGCGTCTGGCCGGGATCCGTGCCGAGACACCGGATCCACCCGGTGGTCAGATCCAGCGCGATTCAAGTGGGGAACCTACCGGGGTCCTGTTCGAGAGCGCGCTTGAACTGGTTCGAGGGCTGATCCCGACGCCCGACCCGGCTGAGCTGGCAGACCTGATCGCGCCGGCACTGGATCGCTTGCTCTCGGTCGGCCTGACGGGGGTGCACGACTTCGATGGACCAAGCTGCCTGGCAGCCCTCCAAATCCTGCGGGAACGGGGAGAACTTGGGCTGCGGGTGGTCAAGAACGTACCTGCAGATTCGCTGGACGATTTCATCGCCGCCGGCCTGCGGAGTGGGTTCGGCGACGACTGGATCCGCCTGGGCAACGTCAAGGCCTTCGCCGATGGAGCCCTCGGTCCCCGAACTGCAGCTATGCTTTCGCCTTACCTGGACGAACCCAAGAATCAGGGCATCCTGCTGCTGGACGGCGAGGCGGTCAGCGAGCTTGGCATGCGGGCCGCGGCGGTTGGATTCGGGTTGTCGGTGCACGCCATCGGCGACCGGGCGAATCACGAGGTGTTGAATGGGCTGGACAACCTGCGCGAATTCGAGCATGCACACGGGATGCCGGCCCGCCGGCATCGCATCGAGCACCTACAGCTGCTGCACCCCGACGATCTTCGTCGGCCGGCTGAACTGGGACTGATCGCCTCAATGCAGCCGATTCACGCGACCTCCGATATGAAGGCGGCCGACCGGGCTTGGGGGGAGCGGTCGAACACCGCCTACGCCTGGCGTTCCCAGTCGCGATTCGGCGCCAGGCTGGCGTTTGGCTCCGATGCACCGGTCGAGGATCCCAATCCCTTCCTCGGATTGCACGCTGCGCTCACCCGTCGCGATCGCGACGGAAACCCCGGACCTGACGGTTGGATTCCGGGAGAACGGCTCGATCTGACTGAGGCGCTGGCGGCCTACACGGAGGGTCCGGCATACGCTTCCGGTGCGGAGGGCCGCCTGGGCCGCCTCGAGCCTGGCTATCTGGCTGACCTGATCGTCCTAGACCGTGATCCGGGAGAGCTTGAGCCGGAGCATATCGCGGAGCTGAAGCCGGCAGGGGTAATGGTCGGCGGCCGGTGGCAGAAACGGAGCTTCTAGGACGGCGATCCCCTGCGCGGTAACTCGGGGCCAGCAGTCATGCCGGCCGAACCAGACGTCGGAAGTCGCCGTCCCGATAAGTCACCCCGATTGAATCCATGTGCTCCAGCAATGCCAGGGCGTACTTCCGAGTAGTCTCCAGTTCAGTCCGAATCTCCGCCACCCGGGCCTGACCGGTTCGACCGAGCATGCCAACGATCTGGTCCACCAGCCTACGGTACTGGCCGGCCTCGAACACGACCGACTCGGAAACTCTGATGAGCTTGCCGGTCTCGAGCAAATAGCCAAGCGATTCCTCCCCGACCGCCGCGATGCAATCCTGCACGCTCGGCGGCGAGCCCGAACTGCTTGCAAACTGGTCGAGCAACTGGCTCATCCGCTGCTGTTCTTGCTGGCTGATGAGCGGTTTGAACCCAGGAAGCGAGACCAGGCCCCCATCGTGTGCCTGGATCTGCCCACGCTCCACCAATGCCTCGATCGCCCCTCTCGCCGGCCGCCGAAGCCGGCTGCGCAACTCTTGCCGTGGCATGCCAGCTCGCTTCGGAAAGCCATTGTGATAGGCGTTCAACACTCGCTGTGCCTGCCGGCTGAGTTCATCCAGCGATTCCTGGTCGACGATCCACCAGTCCCCCGGCGGCTGATCGGGATTCAGGACCACGAGCTCCCCGCCGGAATCGTGGATCAATTCAACCGCGGCGGACAACGCCAATCCAGCAAGGTCGGCGGCCGCTACCAGGGTCTGCCCACCTTGTAAACCGACGGCCCGGCGAAGCACCTGTTTGTCGCTGCCGTCGAGCAGCGCGTTCAGATCCGCGATGCGCCGCTGATCGTTCCTGCGCAGTCCGCCTGGCGGATGCGGATCCGCCACTTGCCCGCCGCCGAGGGTTGCTGGCGGCGACGGACGCCGCAGGATCATCCGGTCGCGCCTCCGGACCGCCAATGGTTCGCTCATCAAAAGCCGCACCCAGCCCGAGGCTCCCCGATCCAGCTTCTCGCCCTCGAGCAGACGTACCTTGGCCATCCGCTGCGCGGCGCCGGTGAAAAGCTTGACCTGCATGCCATCCTCGAGCGGAACCGCAGAGTCATCCAGCAACTTCACTCGGGCGTCCAGCGCGCCGGTCGGATGGTCAGATCCGGGACCGACGATCACATCACCGCGCGCCAGGTCATCCACCGACACTCCGTTCAGGTTGATGGCCACCCGGCTGGCAGGCACTGCGACTTCAACCGTTTCCTGGTGGGTCTGCAATCCACGAATCCGCGCTGGGAGCCCAGAGGGCAATACCCGAACCGCGTCGCCGGCTCTAAATTCACCATCCAGCAGGGTCCCGGTTACCACAGTACCGAATCCCGAAATGCTGAATGCGCGATCCACTGGCAGGCGCGGGCGGCCATAGTTAGGCACCGGCCGCGCCTCGGACAGCGAACGCTCGATAGCCGCTACCAAATGCTCCAGGCCAATCCCCTTCGGGGCGCTAACCGGGATCACTTCGGCGGCGGCGAACTGGGTTGACTCCAGCACTTGGTGCACCTCGGTCGACACCTGTTCGATCCGTTCGTCCGAATCCACCAAGTCGACCTTGGTCAACGCCACCACCAATTCGGGGATAGCCAGCAGGTCGAGGATCGCCAAATGCTCCCGGGTTTGCGGCATGAGGCCTTCATCGGCCGCGATCACCAGGATCGCGGCGTTGATCGCCCCCACCCCGGCAAGCATGTTCTCAATGAAATCGCGATGGCCCGGCACGTCCACGATGCCCAACCCCTCGCCGCTCGGCAGGGTCATCCACGCAAAGCCGAGGTCGATCGTCATTTGACGGTCTTTTTCTTCTTTCAGACGATCAGGGTCGATTCCGGTCAGTGCTTCGACCAGAGTCGATTTTCCATGATCGACATGTCCGGCAGTGCCGATGACTTTCATTCGAATTGGGGGGTTTCTGACCTGCCGATCAGTCTGCCTGGTCGTTCTGCTTGAGCTCCGCTTCCCAGTCTCCGACCAGCCCAATCAACTCCAACAAATGCTGTTTGTTGCTGCGCGAGAGCTCAGCCAATGCCGCGAGCGAATCCTCCAGATCGGCCTTGATACCGTGCAAGTCGGCGTTGAGTTTCTCATGCGTCCGGCCATGATCTTTCCACAGCTCCTCCGAACCCAGGGTGAAGCCGGTCCATCGCTTCTGATCGTCAGCCTGAAAGCCTGCCCAATCTTCACGGAAGCGTTCGGCGTTCAATCGCTGTATTTCGCCGACCTCTGAAATTCGACGCTCCAGCGCCTGAGTGACACCCTGGAGCTCTTCCCGCAGCCGAACCAGCTCACGGAACGTCTCCTGATAGCTCTCCAGCTTCTGATCCATTGCCCCGGCCTGTTCAACAAAGGCCTGAAACTGCTTGTCCCAGCTCTTCCACTGTCGCTCGAACTCCGCCAAGCGTACCGACTGCTGTTCAGACCAGACGGTCTGCGAATGCCGGAGCTCAGACTCGTCGCGCTCGAGCTCGCCAAACTTGGCTTTGAGCTTGCCGAGCTGGTCATCCATGACATCCATTGGGCCGTGCAGCGCATCGATCCTTCTCGCCAGATCACTGCCGCGGCTCTCAAGATCAGATACTCGCTTGCTCTCCTGTTTCTTGCTCTCCTGGAGTGATGCCAGGCTGTGCCCTCGCTGCTCGACTTCGCGGCTCAGATCCTTGACCTGGGTCGTCAACGCGTCCTGCGCTCGGTTCAGTCGCAGTTCCTCCTGGCGACGAGTTTCAAGCGAGTCCCGCAGTTCATCGATCGCCCCCAGTCGGACCCGCATTTCATCCAGCAAGTCGCTGACCTGGTTTTGATCTGATTTGCGGATCGACTCCAGCTGACTCTCGCGCGCGATGCGGCGCTGGTCGATGGTTTCCAATTGCTTGCCCACTTCTTCGCGGTGTTTGTCAAGCGAGTCATCGAATTGACGGATCCGCGCTGCCACGGCCGAAATCCGAGCCAGATCGGTGGCCAAATCCTCCAGCTGAGCGCTCTGACCAGCCAGCGCGTCCTCAAACCCATCCAGCCGCTCATGGATTCTGGCGATGTGCTCGGAATCCTTACGCCGCTGTTCGTCGAGCCAGCTGACCCGCTTATCCATCTGCTCGGTTTCCACCGTGTCCTCCGATGCCCCGGCGCGCCGCACGACGGCGAGTATAACCTCCCTGGTTCGCCCACTGACGAGCGGCAAGCACCGGCAGCTATGGCCCCAGGTTTACCAATCCGCTCATGGCGGCATTCACCCATTGATTCGTCAGCTGCGGGGCCACGCCCATGGCGAGACACAAGCCGATCGCCAGGCCCAGCGCCAGCTGCCGTGCTAGCCCGGGATCCGTCACCGCGGCCTCCTTTGGCTCTAGCTCCGCCGCCTGCGTTCCCCATCGGACCACCGCAATCATGACCAGTGCGGTACCGGCCGGGATCCAGAGTCCGCGCGGACCAAGGCCAAGACCAGCGATTGTGGTCCAGCGGGCCGGAAATCCGGCACTGAGCGGAATCCCGGCCAGGCTGGCCAAGGCGATCAGCGAGCCCAGCCTCCCCAATCGACCGCCGGCGCCCCGCGGGATCGCTCCGTCCCGAGCTCCGCTGGACAGTGCGTAAAGCATCAAGCCGATTGCGCGAGCGCCGGCCATCGATAAAGCAATTCGGTAGCCGGCAGAGCTGTTCGAGCCAATTGCCATCAGGCCCACACCGAAATCGGCAATCAGTGCGTAGGCCACGATCCGCGGCAGTGTGCGTTGCGCCATGGCGCTCAGCGAACCGAAACCAATCATCACGATCCCCCCTAGCTCGATCGCCGACAGCACTCGCGGGTCCGCGCGCAACCAGGCATAGGTGTCCAGGAACCGCAGCATGGTGAACAGGCCGGCACTCTGCAGCACCACGGCCACGAAGACTAACGCAGGCGGATGCACTTCTCGAGCTGCGCTTGGCAGCCAGAAGTGAAATGGCGGTACAAACATCAGGATACTGAAGCCGAAGGCCAGCAGCAGCATCACGCGCTCGGCGAGCTCCGGGGTGACGCTGGTGACTCCCACATTCTCCAATAGCCAGCCAGTGAACAGGACTGCGACCATTGCCAGCGTATAAAGGATGAGCAGCTGGAGCACTCGAGCAGGTCCGGGAGAGCCAGGTGGAATCAGAATCAGGATGGCAGCCATCGCTGCCAACTCCAGGAAGATCGCGGCAAACAAGAACGGTTTGATGGTCAGTGAGCCGGCCAACAGGGCTAGGATAAGTACCCCTACCGGCGTGAAAGACCGCCCCGAGCGGAAAGCCCAACTTACCGAGAAGAACAACGCTCCGGTGAGATAGAGGAATGCAATCGCAGCACTGCTTTGCTGATCAACCGTGATCACCCGCCCGAGCACTTGCAGGCTGCCCTCCACTCGAAATGAAATGCCCAGCACCGACAGAGCCTGCTCCAGCGGCACGTTCACTACCAGAAGCCCAATCGCGCCGCATCCAACGCAGGCCAACAGGTGCGGCGCCAGCGGACGGCGGCGCAGCAACAAGCATCCCAGGCTGGTGCCCGCCGACACCGCGAAGATGATCGCCGGTGCGCTCACGGCTCCACCTCTAGCAACCCGGTGAGCAAGTTGAGATAGCTAACGACCAGTGCCAGCCCGATATGCACGCTGGCCAGTAGTGCCAGGACCGCCAACGACGGTTCGATCACGCTGTAGGAAATTTCGAACCCTGACAGGAGGGTCATCAGTCCCACACACACCCCGATCGGCGTTCGAGCCAGGCCGATCAACAGCAGCCCCATGGCAATCAGCAGCGTTGCCCCTGAATTCGCTGCCAGGCTGATCTCCGGGATCTCCATCCAGTTGGTCTGGCCGATTCCCAGCGCCGCGACCAACACCAACACCGCGGCCACGGCTCGGAATCGCCCTCGGGCAGGACGCTCCTGCGGCTCCTCATCAGGTCGCAGCGCGCTCGAGGTCAGCCCGAGAATGCCACAAGCAATCAGTCCTCCGACCAGCTTTACAGCCGCAATCGGTCCGGGGATGGCAATCGAGCTCAGGATCGCCACAGCCGCATATTGGATAGCCAGCACCACCAACCTCAACACCCGCTGCGACACGACGACCAGCAACAGCGAGCTAGCAGCCGCGACCCACAATGCGGGCTGCGTCATCGAAGCAAGCCTTCGCCGATGATGAGCAAGATCAGCAGCAACCAGACCGTACTTGCTTCCCCCTCGAGTACGTTGTTGATCCCCACAATCAGCGCCGAAAAGCCGTTCAACACCGCCGCGACGACACGACGTAAATCGACAAGTGCCGAGCTGGCGATCGCGGCGTAGGCCGGCTGCCGGTACAGCCAACCGGGTCCGGCCGCCATGAGCACTGCCAGCCCGAATCCGGCGACGCCAAAGGCAATCATCTCGATTCGAACTGACACCACCGACCAGACCAGGATTCCGACTGAAACTGCTACAGACCAGCCCCCCAGCAGTCGCGTCGGCCAGTCTATGGCCTGTTCCTCGGCAGTCGCCCGGCGATCACTCAGGATCGGCGCGGCCAACAAAGCCGCGGCCGGGATCAGCAGCAATGGGGCGGATTCCTCTCCGGTGAGCAGTGCGACCATTGTGGCCAGTGAGCCGACCGTCGCGCCGCGGATCCAACCGCGTGCCGCTGCCGACACCCAGCGATCGCTGCCTGATATCACGAGCGCGATCGCTGTGGCCAGAAAAGCGCCGGGTGCCAGCGCGACGCCAACTCCGGTGGCCAGCAGCCCAAATCCGACTAGTCCGGTTGCCAACCACCGCCGGCCGCCAAGCGTCGCCAACACGACAGAGCTGACTCCCAGCAGCAATGACCCGGTCGGCCCCCCGCCGAAGCGGCTAAGCATCGCGAAGGCCGGCAGCGCAGCCAGGTAGGGACGGTTCGACCCCCGCCCGAGCAGCAGCGCCGAAAGCCCGTACAGACTCACCGTCGCCAGGCGATAGCCAGGATCAGCCGCAAGCGGAGCGGCAGCGAACATCGGGCCCACGGCTGCCAGCTGCCACAAGTCACGACGCCTCCAGTTGCTCCAGACCGCCAGCAGAGACCAACTGAGGAGCAGTGACAGCAGATTGTTGGCCGAAATCGCAACCAGGACGACCGCCAATCCGAACAGCTCTGTTTCCCCGTCGGACTCATCCCAGTCGCTTACGAATACGGCCGAGGCAAGCAAAGCAAATGGCAGAACGACCGGCCCCATACGAAACGCCAGTCCGTCGCCGTACAGATCAATTGGCCGCCACAGCGAGACTCCAAATCCACCCTGCCCAGCGGCCAGCAAGCCTAGCAGCGTGAGAAGCCCGACAATCGGTGGAACAAACCTGAACTGGGGGACACGTCGTCGGCGGAGGACCCACATCAGGCCCGCGCCAAGCACCGGAACGAGGAGTGGAAACACGGGTGGAATCGGTCAAGAATACCATGCGGAAGCGCCGTAACCCTTGCATGCTATACTTGATCGGCTCCCCAAAATGACCGCACGAATTGACCACATTTTTCTTAAGGTTGAGCGCGGCCAGCCGATGGCACCTATGTCGGAGGCGGTGGCCGAAGCCGGCCGCGGCCTGGTCGGCGACAGCCAATATGGCAGCCACAACCGTCAGGTGCTCCTGATCGACAACGAAACGCTGCGCGAATTCGGCCTGTCTCCTGGAGACGTGCGTGAGAATCTGACCACCTCTGGGCTGGACGCCACCCAATTGCTTGCCGGCGTCAGGCTTCGCATCGGCCAGACCACGCTGGAGGTCACTGGCGACTGTGCTCCCTGCTCCATGATGGATGAGTTGCGGGACGGACTGCAGCACGACATCGAGGGCCGCCGCGGCGTTCTGGCCCGGGTAATCGAAGGCGGCCAAATGCGGGTCGGAGATCGGGTGGTGCTGGACATGGTCGCCTCTCCAGCTGCCCAACGCGCTCGCGAAACTGCCGAAGGCTGACAACCGGCCAGTGTGCAGGGTACCTTCAATTGGATGATTGGGTAGGACGAGTACTCTCCAAAGTCCGCGTCGAGCGGTTGATTGGGCGCGGCGGCATGGCGGATGTGTATATCGGTCGCCACACGACACTCGATCGTGCCGTGGCGGTCAAGATCCTCCATTCACACATGACAGCTGATCCGGATCTACGCCGTCGTTTCGAAGACGAGGCCAAGGCGGTTTCTGCACTTCGACACCCCAACATCGTTCAGGTGCTTGACTTTGACGTGGTGGACCAGCGCCCATACATCATCATGGAGCTGCTGGAAGGCATGTCCCTGGGCCAATTCCTACGGGAGCTCCACTCGATTGGCCATACCCTTCCACTGGAGACCGTCGCCCGGCTCGTAAGCGGGATTGCAGCCGCGCTGGAGTACGCCCACCAGCGGGGCATCGTGCACCGGGATGTCAAACCGGCCAATATCGTGCTGCGCAAGGGTCGAGCTCCGCTTCGGGCCGACCTCCCGCTAGGTGAGGACGTCCAGCCGGTCCTGACGGACTTCGGGGTGGCGCGGATTGCGAGCGCCTCTACCCGAACCGCCTCTGGAACCGTGCTCGGCACGCCCGCCTATATGAGCCCCGAGCAGGTGCAAGGAATTGTTGTCGACGCCCGCAGTGACATCTACTCTTTGGGCGTAATCCTGTACGAAATGCTTGCCGGTCGCCTGCCGTTCGATCCCGAAACGGATACCCCGGCCTCCATCCTGTACAAGCACGTGCACGAGGACCCACCCAAGCTGCCCAACATTCCGGATCGGGTCCAGGCGGTGCTGGATCGGGCCCTGGCCAAGGACAAGGAAACCCGCTATCAGAAGGTTGGCGCATTCGCACGGGACCTGCAATTTGCGGTCTCCAACCCCGGTCCAGCAACTCCAACCGGGCTGGATCCCGATACTGCCTTGCCTTCGATGCCATCAGCGGTCACTGCGGTCTCGACCGCGCCGGCAGCCAGCGAGAGCGGCAGCCCGCCGGCGGTCACTCCCGCTCCCACCCCAACGGTCAGCTCCGGTCGGGGAGGCCTCGGCGGGATCGCGCTGGTCGGTGCGTTCGCCCTGGGCGCGGTCGTGTTGGCCGGGGGCGTTTTCCTGGGAGTGAACATCTTGCGGAGCCTCTCCGGCGCAGCTGAGCCCACCAATGTTCCGCAGGCCACCGCGGTGGTCGCAGGCCCAGCGCCGCAGACCGCGCGGCCATCGGACACCACGGCCACGCCGGGAGTGGCGGCCGTGCCCACGGCCGATGTTTCCGCGCCGGTTGGCTCAATACTGATTGGAGACCAGTCCCTCACTGGAGTTCTGGTGGACATTGCTCCACCATCGGAGGGCATGCAGTACCATGCCTGGCTGATGGGCACCGGTTTGGAGCCGCTGCACCTCAATCCAGTCGGGAAGGTCGAATTCTCCAACGGGCAGCTGACCATCGAGTACCAATTGGTCGAAGAGAGCAGCCTGTTTGCCACCTACGACCGCCTGGTGGTCAGCGAGCAGCCAGAGGGAAGTGATCAGCTGGGTGAGGACCAAATCCGATTTGAGGGCGCGTTGGACCCAAGCTTGGACGAGCGGGTGGCCCAATTCGGTGAGGTCTACCGCAATACGGCAGTGCTTGGCGAGCTGCTCACGCTGCTCCCCAGGCAAGCGACGCACTTTCAGAGCCACGCCAACCTGGCGATCAATGAGATCAATCAGTCCAATCTCTCCGGAGCCAAGCTGCACTCCGAACACACGATCAACATCGCGGAAGGGCGTGCAGGCGAGTTCTTCTTCGATTGGGATGGAAACGGTGCCGCCGAGAATCCAGGAGACGATGTCGGTCTGCTGAACTACTTGCAGTACCTGAAGTCGGCGGCCGAAGGGTTTGGCGTCTCGCAACAGTTAGCCGGCCGAGTGGACGACCTGCCCAACCAGGTGGCGGCCGAGGCGTCGCGATTGATCGATGCGTCGCTGGCGGTCCGCGATGCGGCAAGGCAGATCGCCGGTGCGGACGAGATCGGGCTCGTCAACGATCTGGGGTTGGCCGATCAATTGGCTACCGCCAACGCCATCCGTACCGATATCGAGGCCCTGGTGGCCAATGCCCAATCGATCCAGCTGGTTTTCAGCTTCACCATGTTCCGGGTAGCCTCACCCTGAGCTCCGTCACACCTGTCAAGGGCACCCGCGACTTCTATCCTGAGCAGATGGCCGTGCGGCGCTGGCTGGCCGAGCACATTCGGGCGGTTTCAGAGAGCTTCGGCTACCAGGAATACGACGGTCCCTTTCTGGAACGACTCGAGTTGTACGCGGCCCGATCGGGCGAGGAACTGGTGAAAGAGCAGTCCTTTGTGTTTCCGGATCGCGGCGGCGACATGATCGTGCTGCGGCCCGAGCTCACGCCCTCGCTGGCTCGCATGGTGGCCGCCCGCATTCAAGCGCTGCCCAGGCCAATCCGATGGTGGTCCTTCGGACCGTTCTGGAGGTATGAGAACCCCCAGAAGGGGCGCGGTCGGGAATTCTTCCAGTGGAATATTGACCTGATTGGCGATGAGTCTCCACTGGCCGACGCCGAGATCGCGGCGGTCGCGGCTGCATTCCTACACAGCGTCGGACTGGATCCGAACGCGGTTCGCCTGTACGTGAACGATCGGCGCCTCGCTGAGAAACAGCTCGATCGCCTGGGGGTCGGGCCGGATCGGCGGCCGGAAGTCCTACGGCTGATTGATCGCAAGGAGCGGATGCCGGCCGCGCGGTGGCGCGCCTACGCGGCGGAACTCGGATATGACCAGGATCTGATCCGTGAGCTGGAGCGAATGCTCGACGATCGGGAGGTTGCCCGAGAATCCGATGAGTTGAACCGATTCTTCGAGGCTGCGAAGGCGCTGGACGCGGACGATTACCTGGCCTACGACCCGAGTGTGGTACGTGGGCTCGACTACTACACCGGAATCGTCTTCGAGGCTCGTGATCGGGAGCGCGACTTCCGAGCGATCTTGGGGGGCGGCCGCTACGATGACTTGGTTTCTGCGGTCGGCGGAGATCCGGTTCCCGCCACCGGCTTCGCCATGGGAGACATGGTCATCCCATTGGTATTGGAGCAGTACGGGGCGATGCCGGAGCTCTCGGCCAGCCGGGCCCAGTTGCTGGTCCTGACCTTCGACCAGGCCTCCGTCCAGGCGAGCTTGGAATTGGCCGCAGCGCTGCGCACCGACGGCCTGCGGGTCGAGTGGTATCCTCGGCCGGATAAGTTGGCCAAACAGCTCAAATACGCCGACCGAATGCAGCTCCCGTTGGCAGCGATCCTGGGACCGGACGAACTGGCGGCCGGCCTAGTGACGATCAAAGACCTACGCAGCGGCAATCAAGAGCAAGTTCAACGCGAGCAGGTGGTAGAACGGGTGCATGCGCTGCTGGGTCAAGCTGCCGGGTAGCGGTCACTGCGGGTTGCAGCATGACCGCACCGAATGTAATCGAGCTGCCGCTTGACGCTGATTCAGCCGATCTGTAGAATTAGTGCGCGTGGTGCCTGTAGCTCAAGGGTAGAGCGCCTCACTGTGGATGAGGAGGTTGGGGGTTCGAAACCCCTCAGGCACCCCTAGATGGAAACGCAACGCCGACCAGCCTGGTCGGCGCTTCGTTAAATCTCAGTCGATCAACCCCAGCCGGTTCATGCATTCATAGAGCGCATTGTTGGCCCGGATACATGCCTCGCGTGCCCGTCGTTCACGTTCATAGGCCGCCTGCATGCCCTGAAAAAAGCCCGGCTTGAGCGGTTCGAGGGTCTCACTGGGGTCCTGCGGCAGCTGAACCACGTAGGAACGGGTGGCTTCGGAAGCCGCCACCCATTCGTCAATAGCCGCCCGGAGCGCCTCCGCCTGGTCCTGGCATGGCGGTCGGCGGCGAGCAGGTCCAACCATGTAACGGATTCTAAAGG